>NZ_JBHTJA010000033.1:0-62854 GCF_042675525.1 Actinomadura sediminis | reverse complement strand
TCCGGGCGCCGCGACGCCGCGCCGCCCCGGCCGTCCCGGACCCAACGGGGACACCCTCGTCGCCAGCGGACGCCCCCGCCCCGCACCGCCCGGCCGCCGCGCGCCCAAGCGGCCCCGCCGCCGCCTGCGGACGGTCGTCACCGTCGGCGCGACCGTCGCCGCCTCCGTGCTCGCGATCGGCACCGGCGTCGCGCTCGACCGGCTCGTCCTGCCCGCGCAGAGCCAGGAACGGGCCTCCGCGTCCGACGCGCTGCCCGCGGACCGGCCCGCGCCCTCCCCCTCCGGGCCCGCCGACGCCCCGGCGCCGGACGCGAGCGCCGCGGCGCCCCCCGCCACGGAGGAGCCGCCGCCGCTCAAGACCATGAGCGCCCCGCCGACCCCGACGCCCGAGCCGTCCACGTCCCGTCCCCGGCGCAGCGAGGCGCCCACCCGCGCGCCGTCCCCCGGCGGGCCGGGCGGCTCGCCGGAGAGCCCGCAGCCGCTCCGGACGACCGCCCCGTCGTCCGCGGAGCGCGCGGTGATCGCGCTCACCAACGCCGAGCGCGCCGACGCCGGCTGCGCCCCGCTGCGGACGGACGAGCGGCTGATGACCGCGGCCGAGCGGCACTCCGCCGACATGGCCGCCAACGGCTACTTCAGCCACACCTCCCAGAACGGCGACACGCCCTGGGACCGCATGGAGGCCGCCGGATACCCCAGCCCCGGCGCGGAGAACATCGCCAAGGGCTACGGCAGCGCCGAGGCCGTCGTGCGCGGCTGGATGAACAGCCCCGGGCACCGCCGCAACATCCTGAACTGCGACCTCCGGGCGATCGGCGTCGGCATGGTCGACGGCCGCGGCGGCAGGCTGTGGACCCAGAACTTCGGCTGGAAGTGACCCGTCCGAGGTTCGGTATGGTCCACCCCATGGGTTACCCGGGTGATCAAGGCAGTTCCGGCGGCCGCGCCCCGTGGCCGCCGCAGTCGCCGTACGGTCCCGGAGACGACCGTCCGTACGACGGCCCACCGCCCCACGACGCCGGATTCCCGCCCCCGGACGACCGCGGATTCGGCCCCGCGCCCGGCCGCGACCGGTACGAGCAGGACCGGTACGAGCAGGACCGGTCCCGGGAGGAGCGCCCGCGCCGGCGGCGCCCGCTCGTCATCGGCGCGGCCGTCGCCGCCGCAGTCGTCCTCGTCGGCGGCGGCGTCGCCCTCTCGTCCGTGCTGGGCGGCGGCTCCGAGGCCCCGGCCGCGGCCGACCCCCCGGCCCCCTCGACGACCCCGCCCACCCCGACCCCCTCGGTGACGCTCGCGCCGGTGAAGCTCCGGAGCCGCACCACCGACCCGTCGCCGCTGACGCTCAAGGAGGTCTTCGGCAACGGCGAGTTCGAGATCGACGACCACGAGTACGCGCGCACGGCCTGGAACTCCGAGGAGAAGTGCACCAGCGTCGTCGGCGGCGCCGCGCTGGACGCGGCCGTCAAGAAGGGCGGCTGCACCCAGGCGCTGCGCGCCACCTACGCGATCAGCGGCGGCGCGCTCATCGGGACGCTCGGCGTCCTCAACCTCGAGACCCAGGCCCACGCGGAGGCCGCCGAGAAGGCCGCGACGGCCGACGACGCGTACCTGCTGGCCCTCCCCGGCAAGGGCATCACGAAGACGAACGGCAAGGGCGTCGCGCTCGGCACCGCGAAGGCCCGCGGCCACTACCTGGTCATGACCTGGGTGCAGCGCCCCAGCGGCAAGGCCATCTCGAAGCGCCACCACGACACCGTCCGGGTGTTCGGGGACGAGATCTACAGGGGCAGCAACCTCGCGCTGGCCCTGCACTACAGAGAAACCGAAGGCAAACCCCTCCAGAAGTGACCGGTTTGAATACCCTCTCTGCTTATGTCTGGACCTGAAGACACCCGGGAGACGGGCGGGGCGGCGGACTCGTCCGCCGCCACCGCCTCCCCCGCGCCGCCGAGCTTCGGCGGCGCGCCTCCCCCGGCCGGCGATCCGGCCGGTCCGCCGGCCGGCGGGACCGAGGCGCCCCCGGCCCCCCGGCTCCCCCCGTTCGGCCTCGAGGCCCCCTGGTGGGCGGCGGACTCGACCGAGGAGGCCCCCGCACCGGCGGCGGCCGACGACACCGCACCGGACGACGCCCCGGACTCGGCCGCCCCGGACGCGGGCGCACCGGACGTCCCCGGCGTGCAGGCGTCCGAGGGCGAGGGCGAGGGCGACGCGCCGGCCGCCGCGCCGCGCGCCGCCGCGGGACGGACGCCCGGCACGCTGGTCGCCGGGGTCGGCATCCCGCGGGTGGACTCCCGCGGCGCCGTCCCCGCCGAGCCGCTGGTGCCCCCGACGCCGTCCACGTTCACCGACACCGACCCGGACGGCATCCCGGCGGTCCCGCCCGAGGAGCCCGCACCCGCTCCGGCCCCCGAGCCGGAACAGGCGGTCGTCGCGGCGCCGAACGGGGCCGCCGCACCGCCGCGTGCGCCGAGCCCGCGGCCCGTCCCGTCCGAGGACCGCGCGCCCGCCGCGTTCGAGCGCGCCAAGGAGGCCGAGAAGGCGTCCGCGGCGCCCGTGCTCGTCCCGGACGCGATCCTGCCGCCGGGCGTCCGGCCCCCGAGCGGGGAGAGCGGGGAGCATCCGCAGGCGGGCGCGGGGGGCGCCGGCGAACCACCGGTCGTCGGGCCCGTCCACCACGAGCGGGGCGTGCCGCCCGCCGACGCTCCCCCTCCGCCCGGCGGGACGGGCGGGCCCGGTACGGCCCCGCAGGCCGGGAGAAACCCCACGCCCCGGAAGGACGCGCAGGGCCGCGGGAACAGGCGGACGCTGCTGATCGGCGGCGGCGCGGCGGCCGTGCTGGCCGCGGTGGTCGCGCTGTTCGCCCTCGGCGGGTCATCGGACGACGGCGCCACCCGCGAGGCCGCCGAGCGTCCGGCGGGGACGCCGTCCGCGACGGCGCCGACGCAGCCCGCCCCGCCGCCGCCCGCCCCGGACCCGGCGGCACGGAGGATCGACGACGAGAAGACCGACCCGAAGCCGCTGGAGTTCGCGGAGGTCTTCCCGACGGCGACGATCAACCTCGGCGGGCACGCCTACCGGCTCGACCGCCGCTCCATCAACCGCGACCTGAAGTACGCGGCGAACGGCGCGATGCTGCAGGCGCTGCAGCGGCACCAGTGCCGCAAGATCGTCCGGGCGACGTACCTCGATCCGGGACGCGCCGTCGCCGTCACGTCCGGGATCGCCGTCATGCCGACCAAGGCCGCCGCGCTCGCGGTGAGCAAGTCCGGCGACCCCGCCACGTACGAGTGGTTCCGCGGCATGGCGGGCCGACACACCGCCGCCATGGACCGCGCGGGCGGCTACGCGGCCGCGACCGTCCGCGGCCGGTACGTCGTCTACGCGTACGTGCAGCGCTCCGACGGCTCGCCCGTCCAGCCCGGCGACCGGCTCGTCAAGCAGGTCGCGCAGCAGTTCATCGACCACAACGCGCGCCCGCTGGACGCGCGCGCACGCGGCTGACCCCGGGCGCCGCCCGGCCCCGCCGTCCTCAGGACGGGGCGCCGGGCGGCGCCTCGACGCTCTCCGCCGCCTCCGCCGCCTCGGCGGCGGCCACGGCCGCGGCGGCGTTCAGGGTGCGGACGCGGCGGGTCTCCTGCGCGCGGCGCGCCAGGTCCTCGTCCTCGGGGTAGCGGATCTCCTCCAGCGACAGCCCGTGCGCGGGCGCCACGTTGACCGCCGAGTCCCGGACGCGCGCCGACAGCACCTGCGCGGGCCAGTCGACGTCGCGGCGGCCGTCCCCGACGACCAGCATCGCGCCGACGAGCGCCCGCACCATCGAGTGGCAGAACGCGTCCGCCTCGACGGTCGCGAGCGCGAGGTACGGGTCGCGGTCGTCGCGGGCCCACTCGAAACGCAGCAGCTCCCGGATCGTCGTCGCGCCCTCCCGCTTGCGGCAGAACGCGGCGAAGTCGTGCTCGCCCACCAGCAGCCGCGCGGCCTCGTTGATCCGGTCGAGGTTGAGCGGCCGCGGATGCCACAGGACGTCGTGGCGGCGCAGCGGCTCCACCCCGTTCGGGTTGTCGCACACCCGGTACACGTAGCGCCGCGACAGCGCCGAGAAGCGCGCGTCGAACCCCTCGGGGGCCACCGACACCCGCCACACCCGGACGTCCGGGGGCAGCAGCCCGGCGAGCCTGCGCGGCATCGTCCCGTTGACGGCCGAGTACGCGGCGACGGGCACCACCAGGTGCGCGACCTGGCCGCGCGCGTGGACGCCCGCGTCGGTGCGGCCGGCGACGGTGAGCATGGGGGGCGGGTCGAGACGCAGCATCCGCGCGAGGGCGTTCTCGATGACGCCCTGGACGGTCCGCTGGTTCGGCTGCCGTGCCCAGCCCGCGAAGTCCGACCCGTCGTAGCCGATGTCGAGCCGGAGTCGTACCAGTGCGGTCATGTCAGTCGAACTGTCCTGTCCCTCGCATTCCTCGCCCGTCCTCGTGGGGACCGGGCGCCGCCCTCACCGAACCGGCGGCTGATTAACATGACCATGGACCCAAGTCTGGCAAAGAACCGGGCCCGCCGTCCTGTACCGGACGGCGGGCCCGTTTCAATGTCTTACCGAGAACGGCGGCCCGGAATATTACCGGGTCACTCCTTGCCGGACTCGTCCTTGCCCTCGGCCGCCTCCGCGGACTCGGCCTGCTCGGCCGCGCCGGCGGTGTCCGCGGCGGTGTCCTTGGCGGTGTCCTCCGCCGGCTCCTCCGCGGGCGCGGGGGCCGGGGCGGCGGTCGTGGCGGTCGACGAAGCGGCGGTCAGCTGCTCCTGCACCAGCTCGATCACGGCCATCGGGGCGTTGTCGCCCTTGCGCGGCCCGATCTTGGTGATGCGCGTGTAGCCGCCCGGGCGGTTCTCGAACTTCGGCGCGATCTCGGTGAAGAGTTCGTGCACGACGCCCTTGTCGCGGATCACGCGGGCCACCTGGCGACGGTTGTGCAGGTCGCCCTTCTTGGCCTTGGTGATCAGCTTCTCCGCCAGCGGACGCACCCGCCGGGCCTTGGCCTCGGTGGTGGTGATGCTGCCGTGCTCGAACAGCGCCGTGGCCAGGTTCGCCAGGATGAGGCGCTGGTGCGCGGCGGAACCGCCGAGGCGGGCACCCTTGGTGGGCTTGGGCATGGTGCTTCCTTCCTGCGCCGGCCGTATCAGGTACCGGCGTCAGTCGAGTCCCGGGACGGCCGGGGAACGAGCCCCCGGCCGCCGGGATCTGGTTTCTAGTACTGCTCGGTCTCGGCGTAGCTCTGGTCGTCGTCGCCGTAGTTGTCGGCCGCCGCGCTCGGGTCGAACCCGGGCGGGGAGTCCTTCAGCGAGAGGCCCATGTCGTTGAGCTTCTGCTTGACCTCTTCGATCGACTTGGCGCCGAAATTCCTTATATCCAGCAGGTCCTGCTCGGAGCGGGCGACGAGCTCGCCCACCGAGTGGATGCCCTCGCGCTTGAGGCAGTTGTAGGAGCGGACCGTGAGGTTCAGCTCCTCGATCGGCAGGGCCAGGTCCGCGGCGAGCGCGGCGTCCGTCGGGGACGGGCCCATGTCGATGCCCTCGGCCTCGACGTTGAGCTCCCGGGCCAGCCCGAACAGCTCGACGAGGGTCTTGCCGGCGGACGCGACGGCGTCGCGCGGCAGCATCGACTGCTTCGTCTCGACGTCCAGGATGAGACGGTCGAAGTCGGTGCGCTGCTCGACTCGGGTCGCCTCGACCTTGTAGACGACCTTGAGGACGGGCGAGTAGATCGAGTCGATCGGGATGCGGCCGATCTCCTGGCCGGGCTGCTTGTTCTGCGCGGCGGAGACGTAGCCGCGGCCGCGCTCGACCGTGAGCTCCATCTCCAGCTTCGCCTTGCCGTTCAGCGTGGCGATGCGCAGGTCCGGGTTGTGGACCTCGACACCGGCCGGCGGCGCGATGTCGGCGGCGGTCACCTCGCCCGGGCCCTGCTTGCGCAGGTACATCACGACGGGCTCGTCGTGCTCGGAGGAGACGACGAGCTCCTTGAGGTTCAGGATGATGTCGGTGACATCCTCCTTGACGCCCGGCACGGTCGAGAACTCGTGCAGGACGCCCTCGATCCGGATGCTGGTGACGGCGGCGCCGGGGATCGAGGAGAGCAGCGTACGGCGGAGCGAGTTGCCGATGGTGTAGCCGAAGCCCGGCTCCAGCGGCTCGATGGTGAACCGCGACCGGTACTCGTCGACCTGCTCTTCGGAGAGAGTGGGACGCTGAGCGATGAGCATGGTTGTGCCTTCTTCCCGCGGTGCCCGCTATTTGACGACCGCGATCGGAGTACCTCTGGGGATTGTTCCCCGTTCCGCCGGGATCCCCACCTGCGCGGGGACCCCGGCGGACCCGAGCTCTTACTTGGAGTAGAGCTCGACGATCAGCTGCTCCTGGACGGGAGCGTCGATCTGCTGCCGGACCGGCAGCGAGTGCACGAAGATCCGCATCTTGTCGGCGTCCACGCCCAGCCACGCCGGGACCTGACGCTCGCCCGCCTCGGCCTTGGCGACCTGGAACGGCGTCATCTCCAGCGACTTGGGCTTGACGTCGACGATGTCGGCCTCGCTGACGAGCGCCGACGGGATGTTGACCTTCTTGCCGTTGACCCGGATGTGTCCGTGCCGGATCAGCTGGCGGGCCATGTCGCGGGACTTCGCGAAGCCGCCGCGGTAGACCACGTTGTCGAGGCGGCGCTCGAGGAGGCCGAGCAGGTTGTCACCCGTCTTGCCGTCCTGGCGGTTCGCCTCGACGTAGTAGTTGCTGAACTGCCGCTCCAGCACGCCGTAGATGCGCTTGGCCTTCTGCTTCTCACGGAGCTGGAGCAGGTACTCGGTCTCCTTCGGCCGACCGCGGCCGTGCTCACCCGGCGGGTAAGGACGGATCTCGATCGGGCACTTCGGGCCCTCGCACTTGCTGCCCTTGAGGAACAGCTTCATCTTCTCGCGGCGGCAGAGCTTGCAGTCCGCACCGGTGTAACGAGCCATTGTTCTAGATCTCCCCTGACCTCAGACCCGGCGACGCTTCGGCGGGCGGCAGCCGTTGTGCGGGACGGGCGTGACGTCCTGGATCGAGCCCACCTCGAGGCCGGTCGCCTGCAGCGAGCGGATGGCGGTCTCGCGGCCCGAGCCCGGGCCCTTCACGAAGACGTCGACCTTGCGCATGCCGTGTTCCATCGCGCGCCGGGCGGCGGCCTCGGCGGCCTGCTGCGCGGCGAACGGCGTCGACTTGCGGGAGCCCTTGAAGCCCACGTGGCCCGAGGAGGCCCAGGAGATCACGTTCCCGTTGGGGTCGGTGATCGAGACGATCGTGTTGTTGAACGTGCTCTTGATGTGGGCGTGCCCGTGAGCGACGTTCTTCTTTTCCTTGCGGCGCACCTTCTTGGCGCCGACACGGCTCTTAGGAGGCATCTGCTCTCTCTACTCTCGAGGTCGTCGGACCGCGGCGGGCGGAGCCCGCGGCGGACTACTTCTTGCCGGCCTTCTTCTTGCCGGCCACGGTCTTCTTCTTGCCCTTGCGGGTGCGCGCGTTGGTCTGCGTGCGCTGGCCGTGGACCGGCAGCCCGCGGCGGTGCCGGATGCCCTGGTAGCACCCGATCTCGATCTTGCGGCGGATGTCGGCCTGGATCTCCCGGCGGAGGTCGCCCTCGGTCCGGTAGTTGCCCTCGATCCAGTCGCGCAGCTTGATCAGCTCGTCGTCGCCGAGCTGGTGCACCCGCAGGTCTCCGCTGACGCCGGTGTTCGCGAGGGTCTCCAGCGCCCGCGTCCGGCCGATCCCGAAGATGTAGGTGAGAGCGACCTCGACGCGCTTGTCGCGCGGGAGGTCGACGCCGAGAAGGCGTGCCATGTGGGCAGTTCCTTTCATCGCACGGAGGTATGGACGCATCGCGTCCGCACACACCCTGCCCGGGTGGCGGCCTCGGCCTCCGTCGATCCGAGGGTGGTCCCTTCACACGCCACTGCCGTACGCCCCTGCGGGACGTACGGCTGAACGTGCGAAGACTGCGATGCGCTTGTCGAGCGGGTCGAGCGGCCCTGCGGCCGTCAGCCCTGGCGCTGCTTGTGGCGCGGGTCGGAGCAGATCACCATGACCCGGCCGTGCCGGCGGATGACGCGGCAGTTCTTGCAGATCTTCTTGACGCTCGGCTTGACCTTCACTGGGTCTCCTAGGGCTTAGGGTCACCCCCGCACCGCCACGCGCGAGAGAGGCAACCTCAGTGAATTGGCGCCGCAGGCCGTCGCGGACGGGTCCCGCGGCGCACGTTCACTTGTATCGGTAGACGATCCGACCGCGCGTGAGGTCGTAGGGGCTCAGCTCCACAACGACGCGGTCGTCCGGCAGGATCCGGATGTAGTGCATCCGCATCTTGCCGCTGATGTGGGCGAGCACCTTGTGCCCGTTGTCGAGCTCCACCTTGAACATGGCGTTGGGCAGCGACTCGATGACGGTGCCCTCGATCTCGATGGCCCCTTCTTTCTTGGGCATGTCCTCCGCGCTTCACTGATCGGCTCATTGGACGAACCGGCCCGCTGCGTCCTTCGATGCGATTCTCGGACCGCCGGTGAAGGCGGAAGCCACGGCGATTCAACGCCGGAGATGGGAATCGGGCGGTCGACGACGGACCGACACAGGAGTGTACGTCACCGACCCGCCGAATGCGAAATCAGCGCATGACACGGCTGCGGAGACTGCTCCCATCACAAGCATACCCTGCTGGGGCGTTGGTACCTTTCAGTAGTAGAGACGTCCGAGGAGGATCAGCATGCCGAGCTATGACTTCGCGCTGATCCTCAGTCGTCCCCTCTACGAGGAGGAGCTGGACCCCCTGTTCGACCGCACGCACGGCGCGGTCACGGTGTCCATCATCACCGATCCCCAGCACGCCGAACGTCCCGGCAACGCGTCCTGCACCTGGGAGGGCCCCACCCTCGCCGCGGCGATCATGGAGCTGGTCGAGCACGTCGAGACGAGCGCCCCGGGCCTGCACGTCCTGCAGGTCGAGGCCGACCCGCTGCTGACCATCCGGGACATCGCCGAACGCGTCGGCCGCTCCACCGACTCCGTCCGGCACGCCATCACGGGCGCGCGCGGCGCCACCGGCTTCCCCGCGTCGGAGATGTCGAGCGCGGGCCACCGGCTGTGGCGCTGGTCGAAGGTCGCCGCCTGGTACGGCCTGGACGACCCGCAGCTCGTCGAGGCCAAGCCCACCGTGCAGGCGATCAACGGCTGGCTCGCGCTCCGCGACGTCGTCCCCGACGTCGCCCCCACCCCCGAGGAAGTCACCTCGGCCCTCAGCCTGGTGATCCCCCACGTCGCCTGACCCCGTCCCGCCGCCCGGAGCGCAGTTCCACGGAGCGGAGGCCGACGGGCATGCAGGAAGTCTTCAGGATCCGGGGACTGCACCGATACGGCGTCGAGACCGGGCCGTGATCTTCTTCTCATCGCACCGAGTCGACAGCCCGGCCCGCTGACGACAAGATCGTCCCGCACGGGTCCCGGCGCCGCGGCCGGACGGCGGCCCTCCGGACGTCCGGGCGCCGGTCCGTGGTTTTCTTGCAAGGGGGAGGATCAATGGCGATCATCGCGCAGTTGAGCGACATCCACCTGGCGGCCGGACGGGACGGCGAGGTGGACGACGGCTCGGGCCCGGTGCGCGCGCTGCGGGCGGCGGTGTCCAGCCTGCTCACGCTGCCGGCGCGGCCCGACGCGGTCGTGCTCACCGGAGACCTGGCCGACGGCGGGCTGCCGGCGGAGTACGCCCGGCTGCACGCGCTGCTGTCGCCGCTGCCGATGGCCGTCTACCCGATGCCCGGCAACCACGACGACCGGGACGCGCTGCGCGCCGTGTTCAAGGACCACCCTGCGGTCGCCGCCACCGGGACCGGTCCACAGGCGCCGCTGCAGTACGCGGTGGACGTCGCGGGGGCGCGCCTGGTCTGCTGCGACACCACGGTGGACGGGCACCCGCACGGCCACCTCGACGAGGAGCGGCTCCGCTGGCTGGACGACACGCTCGCGGCGGCGCCCGACACCCCCACGATCGTGGCGACGCACCATCCGCCGTACCCGATCGGCATCCGGTTCATCGACGACATGCGGTTCGTGGACCCCGCGGGGTTCGCGGCGGTGGTCGAGCGGCACCCGCAGATCGTCCGCGTCATCTCCGGGCACGTCCACCGGGGGTCGGTGGGGTCGGTCGGCGGGAAGGTGAGCACGACGTGCCCGAGCACCTACCGGCAGTTGTTCCTCGACCTGACGCGTCCCGGACGGGCCGCGGTCACCGGGGAGCCCGCGGGGTTCGCCATCCACCTCGTGGACGAGCGGGGCTCGGCCACGACGCACTTCGTCCCGACGGGCAACTACCGCCCGCTGATGGACGTCGAGTGATCAGCCGCGCCGCGAGTCCATGATCGTCCGCAGCACGAGGACGGCGGCCCACGGGCCCACGACCCAGATCCACCACGGGTAGACGAACCCGGCCGTCACCCCGATGATCAGCCAGATGGCGAAGTTGAGCCCGCCGACGGCCGCCAGCCCGGCCCACGCGGCGCGCTCGACGCTCACCCCGGTGCCGGCGCGGTGCACCGACAGGTCGGTGCTCTTGGGCTGCGCCGCGGGCACGGGCAGCTCGTAGAGGTCCTCCTCGGGAAGGTCCGCGGTGATCTCGTCGAGCCGGCCGATGGTCCTGGCGCTGTAGACGTCGTCGAGCCGTTCGTGCAGCTCGTCCACGGTGATGCGGCCGAGGGCGCAGTGTTCGCGCAGGCTCGCGGCCACCCGGTCGCGGTCGGCGTCCGATGCCCGCATGTCCGGATTCGGCGCCACGTCAGCTCCCTCCCGAAGCCCCCCGTCTAGGGGGTGTGCGCTTCCAGCTTGGCGAACCACTCCCGGCCCTCGTCAAGAGCGGTCAGCACACGCGGCCCGTCGGGGGTGACGGCGAACGTGTGCTCGAAGTGCGCGGAGGCGCGCCCGTCGGTGGTGATGACGGTCCAGCCGTCGTCCAGTTCGACGGTCTGCTTCGTCCCGAGGTTCACCATGGGCTCGACGGCGAAGCACATCCCGGGCCGCAGCACCGGGCCGTGCCCGGGCGCGCCGTGGTTGGGGATGAGGGGGTCCATGTGCATCTCGGTGCCGATGCCGTGCCCCCCGTACCCCTCGACGATGCCGTAGGGGCCCTGAGAGCGGACGTACGACTCGACGGCATGCGACATGTCGGTCAGCCTGGCCCCGGCGACTCCGGCCGCCAGACCGTGCCACAGGGACGTCTCGGTGACCTCCAGGAGCCGCTTCAGGTCGTCGGTGATCTCCCCGACCGGGACGGTGATCGCGGCGTCGCCGTGCCACCCCCGGACGATCGCGCCGCAGTCGATCGAGATGACGTCGCCCTCGCGCAGCACCTTCCCGGCCCGCGGGATGCCGTGCACGATCTCCTCGTTGACGGACGCGCAGATCGTCCCGGTGAAGCCCTGGTATCCCTTGAACGACGGGACGCCGCCGTTGTCGCGGATGTGCTCCTCGGCGAGCGCGTCGAGGTCCAGGGTGGTGATCCCCGGCTTGACCGCGTCCCGGAGGAGTTCGAGCGTGCGGCCGACCAGCAGGCCGGCGGCCCGCATCAGCTCGATCTGCTCGGCGGTCTTGACCTGGATCGCGGGCCTGCGTCTGAACATCCCTCTCCCAAAACGGCGTCGCCGGGACCGCGAGTGCGATCCCGGCGATCGTGCGGCCGCGCGCGGCCCGGCGTCTCCGCCGTCACTTCTCCGACCGGCGGAGCGCGTCCAGCGCGCGTGCGGTTACCTCGTCGACCGGGCCTGTGGCGTCGATGCGCACCAGAATGCCCTCGTCTCCATAGAACTGCACGATGGGCTCGGTCTGTTCCTTGTACACCTCGAGCCGGTGCCGGACGACCTCTTCCTTGTCGTCGTCCCGCTGGAACAGCCGACCGCCGCAGTCGTCGCAGATGTCGTCCTGCTTGTCGTCGAAGTCGACGTGCCAGATCTTCTCGCACTTCGTGCAGGTGCGCCGGCCCGACAGCCGCCGGACGACCTCGTCCTCGTCCACGACGAGCTCGAGCACGATGTCGAGCCGCACGCCGAACTCGTCGAGGATCTTCTTGAGCGTCTCGGCCTGCGGCACGTTGCGCGGGAAGCCGTCCAGGAGGAAGCCCCCCTGGGCGTCGTCCTCGGCCAGCCGGTCGCGCACCATCGCGATGGTGATCTCGTCGGGGACGAGATCGCCGCGGTCCATGTACTCCTTGGCCTTGCGGCCGAGGTCGGTGCCGCCGCTGACGTTGGCGCGGAAGATGTCACCTGTCGAGATCTTCGGGATGGACAGATGCGATGCGATGAACTGGGCCTGCGTCCCCTTGCCCGCTCCCGGGGGGCCCACCAGGACGATACGCACTACCGGAGGAAGCCCTCGTAGTGATGCTGCTGGAGTTTGCTCTCGATCTGCTTCACGGTATCCAGTCCGACGCCGACGATGATCAGGATGCTCGCGCCCCCGAAGGCGAACTGCTGGGTGGCGTTCAGGAGTGCGAACGCCACCATCGGGATCAGGGACACGATCCCCAGGTAGAGCGCTCCGGGTGTGGTGATCCGGGTCAGCACGTAGTCGAGGTACTCGGCGGTGGGCCGGCCAGGACGGATACCTGGGATGAAACCACCATACTTCTTCATGTTGTCGGCGACTTCAGTGGGGTTGAAGGTGATGGCGACGTAGAAGTACGTGAAGAAGATGATGAAGGCGAAGAACACCGCCATGTGCCACGGGTTGTCCTGCTGGAGGTAGGGCTGGGCCTCCTGCAGCCACTTGGTGTCGGGCCAGAGCTGCGTCGCCAGGACCGGCAGGTACAGCAGCGACGACGCGAAGATGATCGGGATGATGCCGGCCTGGTTCACCTTCAGCGGGATGTAGGTCGACGTGCCGCCGTACATGCGGCGGCCCACCATCCGCTTGGCGTACTGGACGGGGATGCGCCGCTGGGCCTGCTCGACGAAGACGACCCCGGCCATGATGGCCAGGCCGACCGCGATGACGACCGCGAAGACGAACCCGCCCTGCGCCTTGTAGATGCCCCAGAACTGGGCGGGGAAGACCGCGACGACCTGAGTGAAGATCAGGATCGACATGCCGTTGCCGACGCCGCGGTCGGTGATCAGCTCACCGAGCCACATGATCACCGTGGTGCCGGACACCATCACGATCACCATCGTGACGATCGGGAAGATGCCGGTGTCGTACAGGATGTCGCCGCTGCCGGAGATGCCCTGGAAGAGCTGTCCGGTGCTGGCCATCGCCACGATGCCGGTGCCCTGCAGGATCGCCAGCGCGACCGTCAGATACCGGGTGTACTGGGTGATCTTCGTGGTCCCGGACTGGCCCTCCTTCTTCAGGGCCTCCAGTTTGGGGATCACCACCGTCAGCAACTGCAGGATGATGCTCGCGGTGATGTAGGGCATGATGCCCAGCGCGAAGATCGAAAGCTGCAGCAGCGCCCCGCCGCTGAAGAGGTCGACGAGGCCGTACAACTGGCTGCTGTCCCGGGCCGCGTCGGCGGTCTCTCGCAGCACCTGCACGTTCACGTTCGGGGTCGGGATGTTGGACCCAAGCCTGAAGATCAGGATGATGAACAACGTGAAAAGCAGCTTTTTACGCAGGTCAGGCGTACGGAAAGCCCGAGCGAACGCGGTCAGCACCATTCCTCCTGCGCGACTGACGAAATCATGAGGCCGCCGAGGGGCCGGTTACAGGTCCATGCGGTACGGCGGGGACGGCCGTGTGCAAGCTCACGTTAGCCGCCTCGCCGGTGTGACTCTAACAGCAGATGCGAACGGGGCCGCCCCGCCCGGCGCCCGAACCTTCCGGCCCGCGGCGCAAGGCGAAGACGGCCCCCGCATCGAAGGTGTTCCTTCTTACAGCTCGTCGGCGGTTCCACCGGCCGCGGCGATCTTCTCCTTCGCGGAACCGGAGAAGGCGTGCGCCTTCACCTGGACCGCGACGGAGATGTCGCCGGTGCCGAGGACCTTGACCGGACGGCCCGGGCGCACCGCGCCCTTCGCCGCCAGGTCCTCCGCCGTGACCTCGCCGCCCTCGGGGTAGAGCGCGGCGAGCTTGTCCAGGTTCACGACCTGGAACTCGACCCGGTTCGGGTTCTTGAAGCCCTTCAGCTTCGGCACCCGGCGGATCAGCGGCATCTGGCCGCCCTCGAACCCGACGGGGACGGTGCTGCGGGCCTTGGTGCCCTTGGTGCCGCGGCCCGCGGTCTTGCCCTTCGACGCCTCGCCGCGGCCCTTGCGGGTCTTGGCTCGGTTGGCGCCGGGGGCCGGACGCAGGTCGTGCAGCTTCAGGTGCGTGCCCTCGGAACCCGAGGCGTTCTTCTCGAGATCAGCCGCCATGGTCAGTCGACCTCCTCGACAGTGACCAGGTGGGCCACCGTCCGGATCATGCCGCGCACCTCGGGCCGGTCCTCGCGGACCACGCTCTGCCCGATCTTCTTCAGGCCGAGGGTGCGCAGCGTGTCACGCTGGTTCTGCTTCTCGCTGATCACGGACTTCTTCTGCGTGATCTTCAGCTGGCTCATGACGAGGCGACCTCCGCCCGCGGCTCGCTGCCCGCGGCGCGGGCCCGGAGCATGGCCGCCGGAGCGACGTCCTCGATCGGCAGACCGCGCTTGGCCGCGATCTCCTCGGGACGCTTCAGCGCCTTCAGCCCCGCGATCGTCGCGTGCACGATGTTGATCGCGTTGTCGCTCCCCAGCGACTTGCTCAGCACGTCGTGGATGCCGGCGGCCTCCAGGACGGCGCGGACCGGGCCGCCCGCGATGACGCCGGTACCGGGGCTCGCCGGACGCAGCAGGACCTCGCCCGCGGCGTCGCGCGCCTGCACCAGGTGCGGGATGGTGCCCTGGATCCGCGGCACCTTGAAGAAGTGCTTCTTGGCCTCTTCGACGCCCTTGGCGATCGCGGCCGGCACCTCCTTGGCCTTGCCGTAGCCGACGCCGACGGTGCCGTTGCCGTCACCGACGATCACCAGGGCGGTGAAGCTGAAGCGACGACCGCCCTTGACGACCTTGGCGACCCGGTTGATCGCCACGACCTTCTCGATGTACGACTGGCCCTTGTCGGCGCCACCGCGGCGGTCGTCGCGGCGGCCGTCGCGACGGTCGCCACCCTGACCGCCACCACGCCTCTGCGCTGCCATCAGTGGTTCCTCTTCTCGTTCGTCGTGCAGACCATCACAAGGGCCGTCACAGCTGCAGGCCCCCCTCGCGCGCACCGTCCGCGACAGCGGCGATGCGGCCGTGGTACTTGTTGCCGCCCCGGTCGAACACGACGGCGGAGACGCCGGCCTCCTTCGCACGGGCGGCGACGAGCTCGCCGACCTTGCGGGACTTGGCCGTCTTGTCGCCGGAGTCGGCGCGCAGGTCGGCCTCCATCGTCGACGCGCTGGCCAGCGTGTGGCCCTTGTCGTCGTCGATGACCTGGACGAAGACGTGCTGGTTGGAGCGGGTCACGACCAGGCGCGGCCGCGCGGCGGTGCCCACGACCTTCTTGCGGACCCGCAGGTGCCGGCGCCTGCGGGACTTCGCCCGCGCCGACGTGGCCTTCCCGGCCAGGGTCTTGGTGCCTGCCATGACTACTTACCAGCCTTTCCGACCTTGCGGCGGATCTGCTCACCCTCGTAACGCACGCCCTTGCCCTTGTACGGGTCGGGCTTGCGCAGCTTGCGGATGCGGGCGGCGATCTCGCCGACGAGCTGCTTGTCGATGCCCTCGACGGTGAGCTGGGTCGGCTTCTCCACCGTGAAGGTGATGCCCTCCGGGGGCTCGACCGTGATCGGGTGGCTGTAGCCGAGCGAGAACTCGAGGTTCTTGCCCTTGGCCACCACACGGTAACCGACGCCCTGGATGACGAGGGTCTTCTTGTAGCCGTCCGTGACGCCGACCACCATGTTGTTGATCAGCGTGCGGGTCAGCCCGTGCAGGCCCCGGACCTTCTGGATGTCGTTCGGCCGGGTGACCGAGATGACGCCGTCCTCGAGGGTGACCTCGATCGGGTCCGCGACGGTGTGCGAGAGCGTGCCCTTCGGCCCCTTGACGGTGACCGCGCGGCCGTCGATGTTCACATCGACGCCGCTGGGCACGGTGATGGGGGAACGTCCGATTCGCGACATTGTTAGATTCCTCCCCTCACCACACGTAGGCGAGGACTTCCCCGCCCACGCCACGCTTGCCGGCCTGCCGGTCCGTCATCAGACCGGACGACGTCGAGATGATCGCGACGCCGAGTCCGCCCAGGACCTTCGGCAGGTTGTCCTTCTTCGCGTACACGCGCAGACCCGGCTTCGACACGCGCTTGATGCCGGCGATCGAACGCTCACGGGTCGGGCCGAACTTGAGCTCGATCACGAGCTTCTTGCCGACCTCGGCGTCCTCCACGCTCCAGCCCGAGATGTAGCCCTCCTGCTGGAGGATCTCGGCGATGTGCGCCTTGATCTTCGAGTACGGCATCGCCACCTGGTCGTGGTACGCCGAATTCGCGTTCCGCAGACGCGTCAACATGTCTGCGATCGGGTCGGTCATCGTCATGGCCTGCTGGCCCTCCTCGCCACGGTTTCCTCGGCCCGGCGCGGGCCGTGGACCTTTGGCGCGGTCGAGGGCACCCCGCTGGGTGCCCGGTGGTTATTACACGCCGGTTCCGCTCCCCCTCGCGCGGAGGGGGAGACGGTCACCAGCTGGACTTGGTGATGCCGGGCAGCTCGCCGCGGTGGGCCATCTCCCGGAAGCAGATCCGGCACAGGCCGAACTTCCGGTAGACCGAGCGCGGACGCCCGCAGCGCGAGCATCGAGTGTACGCGCGCACGCCGAACTTCGGCTTCCGCGCCGCCTTGGCGATCATCGACTTCTTCGCCATGCTCAGCTCTCCTTGAAGGGGAAGCCCAGGAGCTTGAGCAGCGCCCGGCCCTCGTCGTCGGTCTTCGCGGTCGTGACGACCGTGATGTCCATGCCCCGCGAACGGTCGATCTTGTCCGGGTCGACCTCGTGGAACATGACCTGCTCGGTCAGCCCGAAGGTGTAGTTGCCGTTGCCGTCGAACTGCTTCGGCGACAGACCGCGGAAGTCGCGGATACGGGGCAGCGCCGTGGCGAGCAGGCGGTCCAGGAACTCCCACATGCGGTCGCCGCGCAGCGTGGCGTGCGCGCCGATCGGCATGCCCTCGCGCAGCTTGAACTGCGCGATGGACTTGCGGGCCCGGTTCACGGCGGGCTTCTGGCCGGTGATCGCCGACAGGTCGCGGATCGCGCCCTCGATCAGCTTCGCGTCCTTCGCCGCGTCGCCCACGCCCATGTTGACCACGATCTTGGTCAGGCCCGGGATCTGCATGACGTTCTCGTAGCCGAACTGCTCGCGCAGCTGCCCCGCGATCTCCTCGCGGTAGCGCAGCTTGAGCCGCGGCTGCGGGACGGGTCGTTCGGTCACGGTCTCAGTCATC
This sequence comes from Actinomadura sediminis, assembly GCF_042675525.1. Lineage (NCBI taxonomy): Bacteria > Bacillati > Actinomycetota > Actinomycetes > Streptosporangiales > Thermomonosporaceae > Actinomadura > Actinomadura sediminis. The sequence goes on along the minus strand of NZ_JBHTJA010000033.1, from coordinate 45,347 downwards.
GGAAGCAGGCTCCTTACCGCCCTTGCCGGCCGACTTGGCGCGGTTCTTGTGCGGGCGGGTGACCCGGACCTTGTTGCCGTCCTCGTCGAACGTGTAGCCGATCCGGACGGGCTCGCCCTTCTCGACGAGCGCGACGTTGCTGACGTGGATCGGAGCCTCGACCTGGACCCGGCCGCTCTCCTTGCCGGCCCGCTGCGCGTCGGCCTTGATGTTCTTGGTGATGATGTTGGCGCCCTCGACGACGACGCGCTCGCGGCTCGGGTCGACGCGCAGCACCTTGCCCGTCGCGCCCTTGTCCTTGCCGGCGATGACGACGACCTCGTCGCCCTTACGGATCTTCATCACAGCACCTCCGGCGCGAGCGAGATGATGCGCATGAACTTCTTCTCGCGCAGTTCGCGGCCCACCGGGCCGAAGATACGGGTGCCCCGGGGGTCGCCGCCGTCCTTGATCAGGACGGCCGCGTTCTCGTCGAAACGGATGTAGGAGCCGTCCGGGCGCCGGCGCTCCTTGCGGGTGCGCACGATGACCGCCTTGACGACATCCCCCTTCTTCACGCCGGCGCCGGGAAGGGCGTCCTTCACCGTCGCGACGATGATGTCGCCGACTCCCGCGTAGCGCCGACCCGAGCCGCCGAGAACCCGGATGCAAAGGATCTCCTTCGCACCCGTGTTGTCGGCGACCTTGAGTCGCGACTCCTGCTGGATCACGTTGACTCCTGTTCGTCACACCGGTTCTGCTCGCTTCGCGGAGCAGCCTGGTGGAACCGGGTAATTACTTGGCCTTCTCGAGGATCTCCACCACGCGCCAGCGCTTGGTGGCCGACAGGGGGCGGGTCTCCATGAGACGGACGCGGTCGCCGACGCCGCACTCGTTGGACTCGTCGTGCGCCTTGTAGTTCTTCGTCCGCCGGATCACCTTGTGGTACTTCGGGTGCTTGACGCGGTCCTCGACGGACACGACGACCGTGCGGTCCATCTTGTCGCTGACCACGAGGCCCTCGAGCACCTTGCGGGTGTTCCGCTGCTTGGTCTGCTCGGTCATTCGTTGCCCTCCACGGCGTCCTCGACCGTGACGATGCCGAGCTCCCGCTCACGCATCACGGTGTAGATGCGAGCGATCTCGCGCTTCACGGTGCGCAGCCGCCCGTGGCTCTCCAGCTGGCCGGTGGCGGCCTGGAAGCGAAGGTTGAACAGCTCCTCCTTCGCCTCCTTCAGCTTGGTCACCAGGACATCGTCCGGCTCGGTCCGCAGATCTTCGGCGGTAAGACCCTTGGCCATCAGGACTCACCCACCTCTCGCTTCACGATCTTGCACTTCATGGGCAGCTTGTGGATCGCACGCATGAGCGCGGCCCGAGCGATCTCCTCGTTGGGGTAGGAGAGCTCGAACATGACGCGGCCCGGCTTCACGTTGGCCACCCACCACTCGACCGAACCCTTACCGGAACCCATGCGGGTCTCGGCGGGCTTCTTGGTCAGCGGGCGGTCCGGGAAGATGTTGATCCAGACCTTGCCGCCACGCTTGATGTGACGGGTCATGGCGATACGCGCGGCCTCGATCTGCCGGTTCGTGACGTACGCGCCCTCGACCGCCTGGATGCCGTACTCGCCGAACGTCACCCGCGTGCCGCCCTTGGCCATGCCCCGGCGCTTCGGGTGGTGCTGCTTGCGGTGCTTGACCTTGCGAGGGATCAGCATGGGTTACTTCAGCTCCCCTCACCCTGCGGAGCAGCCTCGGTCGCCTGCGCGGGCTGCTCGGAACTCTGCTGCTGCTTGTTCGCGCCACCGCGGTCGCCGCCGCGGCCGCCACGGCCGCCGCGCCCGCCGCCACGGCGCTCACGGCGCTCGCCCCGGCCACCGCCGGCGGCGCGCTGCTGGGCGGCCTGCTGCTCGCGCTCTGCGCGGGTCTGCGCGGCCTCGCCCTTGTAGATCCACACCTTCACGCCGATGCGGCCGAACGTCGTCCGGGCCTCGTAGAACCCGTAGTCGATGTCGGCGCGCAGCGTGTGCAGCGGCACCTGGCCCTCGCGGTAGAACTCCGACCGCGACATCTCGGCGCCGCCGAGACGGCCGCCGCACTGCACCTTGATGCCCTTGGCGCCCGACTTCATCGCGGACTGGATCGCCTTGCGCATGGCGCGGCGGAACGCCACACGGCTGGACAGCTGCTCGGCCACGCCCTGCGCGACGAGCTGCGCGTCGATCTCGGGGTTCTTCACCTCGAGGATGTTCAGCCGCACCTGCTTGCCGGTCAGCTTCTCCAGGTCGCCCCGGAGACGCTCGGCCTCCGCACCGCGCCGGCCGATGACGATGCCCGGCCGGGCCGTGTGGATGTTGACCTCGACACGGTCACGGGTCCGCTCGATCTCCACCTTGGAGATGCCCGCCCGGTCCATGCCCTTCTGCAGCATGCGCCGGATCTGGACGTCTTCCTTGACGTAGTCCTTGTAGAGCTTGTCGGCGAACCACACGCTCTTGTGGTCGGTGGTGACGCCGAGACGGAACCCGTGCGGGTTGATCTTCTGACCCACTACCGGGCCCTCCTCGTCTTCTTACCGCCGGTGCCGGCCGAAGCCTCGTCACGCGACTCCACGACCACGGTGATGTGGCTCGTGCGCTTGTTGATGCGGTAAGCCCGGCCCTGGGCGCGGGGACGGAAACGCTTCAGCGTCGGCCCCTCGTCCACCCACGCACGACTGACCACCAGCGTGTCCGAGTCGAGCTTGAAGTTGTGCTCGGCGTTGGCGATGGCACTCGCCAGCACCTTGCCCACCGGCTCACTAGCAGCCTGGGGGGCGAACCGCAGCACCGCCTGAGCCTCCGCGGCGGGCAGGCCGCGGATGAGGTCCACCACGCGGCGGGCCTTCCTGGGCGTGACACGGATGTACCGCGCCTGGGCCCTGGCTTCCATCGCTGTCCCTCTCTCCTACGATCTCTGCTCTGCCGGTCAGCCGCGACGGCTACGGCGGTCTTCCTTGACGTGGCTGCGGAACGTCCGCGTCGGCGCGAACTCGCCGAGCTTGTGCCCCACCATGGCGTCGGTGATGAACACCGGGACGTGCTTGCGCCCGTCGTGCACGGCGATCGTGTGCCCGATCATGTCCGGGACGATCATGGAGCGCCGCGACCACGTCTTGATGACGTTCTTGGTGCCCTTCTCGTTCTGGGCGTCCACCTTCTTGATCAGGTGGTCGTCCACGAAGGGGCCCTTCTTGAGGCTACGTGGCATGACGAGCGACTCCTACCGCTTCTTCTTGCTGCGACGACGGACGATCAGCCGGTCGCTCGACTTGTTCGCCTGGCGAGTGCGGCCTTCCTTCTTGCCCTTCGGGTTCACCGGGTGGCGGCCACCGGAGGTCTTGCCCTCACCACCACCGTGCGGGTGGTCGATCGGGTTCATGGCCACACCGCGGACGGTCGGGCGCTTGCCCTTCCACCGCATACGGCCGGCCTTGCCCCAGTTGATGTTCGACTGCTCGGCGTTGCCGACCTGGCCGACCGTCGCACGGCAGCGCACGTCCACCATCCGCATCTCGCCGGAGGGCATGCGCAGCGTGGCGTACTTGCCCTCCTTGGCCAGCAGCTGGACGCCCGCGCCCGCGCTGCGGGCCAGCTTGGCGCCGCCGCCGGGCCGCAGCTCGATGGCGTGGATGACGGTACCCGTCGGGATGTTGCGCAGCGGAAGGCAGTTGCCCGGCTTGATGTCGGAGCCCGGCCCGTTCTCCACCCGGTCGCCCTGCTTCAGGTCGCGGGGGGCGAGGATGTAGCGCTTCTCGCCGTCCGCGTAGTGCAGCAGCGCGATGCGCGCGGTGCGGTTCGGGTCGTACTCGATGTGCGCGACCTTCGCCGGGACGCCGTCCTTGTCGTGCCGGCGGAAGTCGATCACGCGGTACGCGCGCTTGTGCCCGCCGCCCTGGTGCCGGGTGGTGATCCGGCCGTGGTTGTTGCGGCCGCCCTTCTTCGGGAGCGGCTTCAGCAGCGACTTCTCGGGCTCGCGGCGCGTGACCTCGACGAAGTCGGCCACGCTCGACCCGCGACGACCCGGAGTGGTCGGCTTGTAGTTACGGATGCCCATCTTTTTCGTTCATCCCTTGTCTTCTTCGAGGCCCCGGCCCGTTAGGCCGTGCCGCCGAAGATGTCGATCCGCTCGCCCTCGGCCAGGCTGACGATGGCGCGCTTGGTGTCCTTGCGCTTGCCGAAGCCGTACCGGGTGCGCTTGCGCTTGCCCGGACGGTTGAGGGTGTTCACGTTCGTCACCTTGACGTTGAACACCTCCTCGACGGCCTGCCTGATCTGCGTCTTGTTGGCGTCCGGGCGGACGATGAACGTGTACTTGTTCTCGTCCAGCAGCCCGTAGCTCTTCTCCGAGACGACCGGCGCGATGATGACGTCGCGGGGGTCGGCGATCCTCGCCATTTCCTGCCCCCTCCTTACTTCTTCGCCGCGCGCGAGATGAACTCGTCGTACGCCTTCTGCGTGAAGACGACGTCGTCGTTCACCAGCACGTCGTAGGTGTTGAGCTGGTCGGAGACGAGAAGGTGCACGCTCGGCTCGTTGCGCAGGCTCTTCCAGGTCAGCTCGTCCTCGCGGTCCACGACCACCAGGACGCGCTTGGCCTCGGTGACCGAGCGCAGCGCCGTCAGCGCCGTCTTCGTCTTCGGCGCGTCGCCCTCGATGAGGTGGTCGACCACGTGGACCCGGCCGTAGCGGGCGCGGTCGGACAGGGCGCCGCGCAGCGCGGCGGCCTTCATCTTCTTGGGCGTCCGCTGCGTGTAGTCACGCGGCTGCGGGCCGTGGACGGTGCCGCCGCCGGCGAACTGGGGCGCGCGGGTCGAGCCCTGACGGGCGCGGCCGGTGCCCTTCTGCCGGTACGGCTTCTTGCCACCGCCGCGGACGTCGCCGCGGGTCTTCGTCGCGTGGGTGCCCTGCCGAGCGGCCGCCTCCTGCGCCACCACGACCTGGTGGATCAGCGGGACGCTGGTCTTGGCGTCGAAGATCTCGGCGGGCAGGTCGATGTCGAGCTTGGAGGTCACTTGCCCGTCCCCTTCACTGCGTCGCGGACCAGGACCACGCCGCCGTTGGGACCGGGGACCGCGCCCTTGATGAGCAGCAGGCCCTTCTCCTCGTCGATGGCGTGCACGGTCAGGTTCTGCACGGTCGTCCGGGCGTTGCCGTGCCGACCCGCCATGCGGAGGCCCTTGAAGACGCGACCGGGGGTCGCGCAGCCGCCGATCGACCCCGGCGAGCGGTGCTTGCGCTGGGTGCCGTGCGAGGCGCCGAGGCCCTTGAAGCCGTGGCGCTTCATGACACCGGCGGTGCCCTTGCCCTTGCTCGTACCGGTAACGTCGATCTTCTGGCCGGCCTCGAAGACGCTGGCGGTGATCTCCTGGCCGAGTTCGTACTCGGTGTCGCCCCGGAGCTCGACGAGGTAGCGGCGCGGCGTGACGCCGGCCTTCTCGAAGTGCCCCGCCCGCGGCTTGTTCACCTTCCGCGGGTCGATCTGCCCGTACCCGATCTGGACCGCCGTGTAGCCGTCCTTCTCCTGGGTCTTGAGCTGGGTGACGACACAGGGCCCGGCCTGGACGACGGTCACCGGAACGATCCGGCCCTCATCGTCGAAGACCTGGGTCATGCCGAGCTTCTCGCCCAGGACGCCCTTCCTCTGCTCACTCATTCTAGGTGCGTCCCTCAGAGCTTGATCTCGATGTCAACGCCGGCCGGAAGGTCGAGGCGCATCAGCGAATCGACCGTCTTGGGCGTCGGGTCGATGATGTCGATCAGCCGCTTGTGCGTGCGCATCTCGAAGTGCTCGCGGCTGTCCTTGTACTTGTGCGGCGAGCGGATGACGCAGTACACGTTCTTCTCGGTCGGCAGCGGCACCGGGCCCGCGACCTTGGCGCCAGTCCGCGTCACCGTCTCAACGATCTTCTTCGCGGAGGTGTCGATGACCTCGTGGTCGTAGGCCTTGAGCCGGATGCGGATCTTCTGTCCCGCCATGGTGGCCTCGGTGTCCTTTGCTGTAGTGCCGCTGTTACTTCAGGATTCGTGACGAGGCGGCCCGGCCGGCAGGTGTGCGCGGCCGGGCCGCCGCGTCGACGAGGGGTGTTACTTGATGACCTTCGTGACGCGACCGGAGCCGACGGTCCGGCCACCCTCGCGGATGGCGAACTTCAGGCCCTCCTCCATGGCGACGGGCTGGATCAGCTCGACGCGCATCTCGGTGTTGTCGCTCGGCATGACCATCTCGGTGCCCTCGGGGAGGTGCACCACGCCGGTCACGTCCGTGGTCCGGAAGTAGAACTGCGGACGGTAGTTGTTGAAGAACGGCGTGTGGCGGCCGCCCTCGTCCTTGGACAGGATGTAGACCTGCGCCTCGAACTCGGTGTGCGGGGTGGTCGTGCCCGGCTTGATGACGCACTGGCCGCGCTCGACGTCCTCGCGCTTGGTGCCGCGCAGCAGGAGGCCGACGTTGTCGCCCGCCTGGCCCTGGTCGAGCAGCTTGCGGAACATCTCGACGCCGGTGACCGTCGTCTTGGACGAGGTGTCCTTGATGCCGATGATCTCGACTTCCTCGTTGACGTTGATCACGCCGCGCTCGATCCGGCCGGTGACGACGGTGCCGCGGCCGGTGATCGAGAAGACGTCCTCGATCGGCATCAGGAACGGCTTGTCGATGTCACGGGTCGGCTCGGGGACGTTCTCGTCCACCGCGCTCATCAGCTCGACGATGGACTGCGTCCACTTCTCCTCGCCCTGCAGGGCCTGGAAGGCGGACACGCGGACGACCGGCAGGTCGTCGCCCGGGAACTCGTACTCCGAGAGCAGCTCGCGGACCTCGAGCTCGACGAGCTCCAGGATCTCCTCGTCGTCGACCATGTCGCACTTGTTCAGGGCGACGACGATGTACGGCACGCCCACCTGGCGGGCGAGCAGCACGTGCTCCTTGGTCTGCGGCATCGGGCCGTCGGTCGCGGCGACCACCAGGATGGCGCCGTCCATCTGCGCCGCACCGGTGATCATGTTCTTCACGTAGTCGGCGTGACCGGGGCAGTCCACGTGCGCGTAGTGCCGGGACTCGGTCTGGTACTCGACGTGCGCGATCGAGATGGTGATGCCGCGCTCGCGCTCCTCCGGCGCCTTGTCGATGTCCTCGAACGGCGTGAAGGGGTTGAGGTCGGGGTACTGCTCGTGGAGCACCTTGGTGATCGCCGCGGTAAGCGTGGTCTTACCGTGGTCGATGTGCCCAATGGTGCCGATGTTCACGTGCGGCTTGGTCCGCTCGAACTTGGCCTTCGCCACTGGTTGCTCCTTGTTGCGATCCTCGGCCGCCTAGACGACCGCTTCGATGTGGGTCCTGGTGATCTGGGACAGGCCGGGTGCTACTCGCCCCGCGCCTTGGCGATGATCTCCTGCGCGACGTTCCCGGGAACCTCGGCGTAGGAGTCGAACTGCATGGTGAAAACAGCCCGGCCCTGGGTCTTGCTTCGCAGATCACCCACGTAGCCGAACATCTCGGACAGGGGAACGAGCGCCTTGACGACGCGCATCCCGCTCCGCTCGTCCATGGACTGGACCTGGCCGCGACGGCTGTTGAGGTCGCCGATCACGTCGCCCATGTTCTCCTCGGGCGTGGTGACCTCGACCGCCATCATGGGCTCCAGCAGCGTGGGGGACGCCTTGCGGGCGGCCTCCTTGAACGCCATGGAACCGGCGACCTTGAACGCCATCTCCGACGAGTCGACCTCGTGGTAGGCGCCGTCCTGCAGGGTGACCTTGACCCCCACCATGGGGTAGCCGGCCAGGACACCGAAATCGGCGGCCTCCTGGCAGCCCGCGTCCACCGACGGGATGTACTCCCGCGGGATGCGGCCGCCGGTGACCTTGTTCTCGAACTCGTAACCGTCGGACCCGCCGCCCAGCGGCTCGAGGTCGATGATCACGCGACCGAACTGGCCGGAGCCACCCGTCTGCTTCTTGTGGGTGTACTCGACCTTCTCGACCTTCTTGGTGATCGTCTCGCGGTACGCCACCTGCGGCTTGCCGACGTTGGCCTCGACCTTGAACTCGCGCTTCATCCGGTCGACGAGGATCTCCAGGTGGAGCTCGCCCATGCCGGAGATCACGGTCTGGCCCGTGTCCTCCTCGGTGCGGACCTGGAAGGACGGGTCCTCCTCGGCCAGCCGCTGGATCGCGGTGCTCAGCTTCTGCTGGTCGGCCTTGGTCTTCGGCTCGATCGCCACGTGGATGACCGGCGCCGGGAAGTTCATCGACTCGAGGACGATGGGGTCCTTCTCGTCGCACAGGGTCTCACCGGTGGTGGTCTGCTTGAGGCCCATCACCGCGACGATGTCGCCGGCGCCCGCGCGCTCGATCTCGGTGCGCTTGTTGGCGTGCATCCGGTAGATCTTGCCGATGCGCTCCTTGCGCTCCTTGACGGAGTTCATCACGGCGGTGCCGGACTCCAGGACGCCGGAGTAGATCCGCACGAACGTCAGCTTGCCCAGGTGCGGGTCGCTGGCGATCTTGAACGCGAGCGCCGAGAACGGCTCGTCCTCGCTCGGGACCCGCTTGAGGACCTTCTCCTCGTCGCGGACGGCGTGGCCCTCGATGGCCTCGACGTCCAGCGGCGACGGCAGGTAGCGGACGATCGCGTCCAGCAGGGGCTGCACGCCCTTGTTCTTGAACGCGGTGCCGCACAGGACGGGCGTCAGGTTCGCCGCGATCGTGGCCCGGCGGATGCCCGCGTGGAGCTGCTCGACGCTGGGCTCGGTGCCCTCCAGGTACAGCTCCATGATCTCGTCGTCGTTCTCGGCGAGCGTCTCGACGAGCTTGTCGCGCCACTCGCGCGCCGCGTCGGTGTGGGTGTCGGGGATGTCGACGGTGTCGTACATCTCGCCGAGCTTGGCCTCCTCGTTCCACACGAGGGCCTTCATGGCCACCAGGTCGATGACGCCCCGGAAGTCGGACTCGGCACCGATCGGCAGCTGCAGCGGCAGCGGCGTCGCGTTCAGCCGGTTCTCGATCATGTCGACGCAGCGGTGGAACTCCGCGCCGACGCGGTCGAGCTTGTTGACGAAGCACATGCGGGGCACGCCGTACCGGTCGGCCTGCCGCCACACGGTCTCGGACTGCGGCTCCACACCGGCGACACCGTCGAACACCGCGACAGCGCCGTCGAGCACCCGGAGGTTGCGCTCCACCTCGACGGTGAAGTCGACGTGGCCGGGGGTGTCGATGATGTTGATCGTGTGCTTGACGTCGTCAACGGGCCAGGAGCAGGTGGTGGCGGCGGAGGTGATGGTGATCCCCCGCTCCTGTTCCTGCTCCATCCAGTCCATGGTGGCGGCGCCGTCGTGGACCTCGCCGATCTTGTAGCTCATCCCCGTGTAGAACAGGATTCGCTCGGTCGTCGTGGTCTTGCCCGCGTCGATATGGGCCATGATCCCGATGTTGCGGACCTTGCCCAGATCCACACCGGTTTTGGTAGCCACTGTCGTCCTCGCTGCGTCTCGTCGTTGCAGTTCCGCCGGGGGTTACCAGCGGTAGTGGGCGAAGGCCTTGTTGGACTCCGCCATCTTGTGCGTGTCCTCGCGCTTCTTGACCGACGCGCCGAGGCCGTTGCTAGCGTCCAGGAGCTCGTTCATGAGGCGCTCGGTCATCGTCTTCTCGCGACGCTGCCGGGCGTACACCACCAGCCAGCGCAGCGCCAGCGTGGTGCTGCGGGCCGGGCGGACCTCGACCGGGACCTGGTAGGTCGCGCCACCGACACGGCGGCTGCGGACCTCCAGGGTCGGCTTCACGTTGTCGAGCGCGCGCTTCAGCGTGACGACCGGGTCGTTGCCGGTCTTCTCGCGGGCGCCCTCGAGGGCGTCGTAGACGATCCGCTGCGCGATGGAACGCTTGCCGTCCAGGAGAATCTTGTTGATGAGCGCGGTCACCAGCGGCGAGTTGTACACCGGGTCAGCGATCAGCTGGCGCTTGCCAGCGGGGCCCTTGCGCGGCATCAGCTCTTCTCCTTCTTCGCGCCGTACTTGCTGCGCGCCTGCTTACGGTTGCGGACGCCCTGCGTGTCGAGGGACCCGCGGATGATCTTGTACCGAACACCGGGGAGGTCCTTCACACGGCCGCCGCGCACGAGCACCATCGAGTGCTCCTGCAGGTTGTGACCGACACCGGGGATGTAGGCCGTGACCTCAATCCCGCTGGTCAGCCGGACACGGGCGACCTTGCGAAGCGCGGAGTTCGGCTTCTTGGGCGTCGTCGTGTAGACGCGCGTGCAGACCCCCCGGCGCTGGGGGCTCTCCTTCAGCGCGGGCGTCTTGTTCTTGGTCACCTTGTCCTGGCGGCCCTTGCGGACCAGCTGCTGGATCGTGGGCACCGCGTCTCCGTCTTCCTCGTACCGAGCCGGTAAGTCTTGTCTGCAATCACCACCTCAGGAGAGGCTGTGACCTGCCGGTTTCCCGACCCTCTCCGACCCACGCGGTCGGGCGTGTCGCCACCTCGCGGAAGTAACTCCACGAAAAACCGACACAGACCGCCCGGCCCGTGAAGGGCCGAATCAAGCCGGGGAGTAGATGCGGCCGCCGGCCCTGCCCTGACGGGCTTCGCCTGAGCGCACGCATAGCGGCCCGCATAGAGCGGGCACAAGCGAAAAGGTTACCGACCGCGACGCCAAAGTGCAAAGCGAGCAGCGCACTACCGTGCGGACGCCTCCCGGCGCAAGCCCACCGGGCCCGCGACGGCCGGTTTCCCCCTCAGAACGGCCTAATGCCGACGGGAAGTTCCCGCCCGTGAGGCGGGAGTCCCGTCGGCATTGTGACCCACGCACCCCGTGTTGGGGAAGATGTGGCCGAAACTTGACCCGCGTGCTAGCGCAGGAACAGCACCGCCAGCACGATCACCACGAGCAGGGCGATGCCGACGCCCGCGGTCATCAGGACGACCTTCTTCTTGCCGCCCGCCCCGGCGTCCCCGCCGTAACCGGCCGGCTGCCCGTACTGCCCCGGCTGTCCGTACTGGCCCGGCTGGCCCGGCTGGCCGTAGGGCTGCTGCTGACCGAACTGCAGCGCGCCGTGCTGCTCGTCCTTCCCGCCGCCCTGCTGGTCGGGGTGCCCGAACGGCGGGTACTGCCCGCCGGTGCCCTGCCCGGGCGCCTGTCCCGGAGCCTGCTGGCCGGGTGCCTGCTGACCGGGTGCCTGCTGACCGAACTGCTGCTGGTCATAGGGCTGCTGGCCGAACTGCTGCTGCTCGGGCGGCCCGAACTGCTGCTGCCGGCCGTAAGGCGACTGCTGCCCGAAGTCCTGCTGCTGCCCGAAGTCCTGCTGCTGCCCGAAGTCCTGCTGGCCGAACTGCTGCGCGCCCGGCTGCGGCGGCTGCTGTTGCTGCGGCTGCCCGCCCGCGGCCTGCCACTGCTGCTGGCCGAGGTCCATCACCGTGTGGTCGGCGAGGCCGCCGCCCGACTCGGCGGGACGGCCCTGCCCGCCCTGGGCGGACGGGTCGAACGCCTCCGTCACCGGAGCATCCTCGGGGGCGCCGAACCCCTGCGGCCGCTGCTGCCCGGAGCCCTCCCCGGGCGGCGGGACCATCAGCGTGCGCTCGGTCTCGGACTGGCCCGGGTGCCCGGGCTGTCCCGGCTGCTGCGGCTGTCCCGGCTGCTGCGCCTGCTGGGCGTCCGGCGACCACGGCTCCGGCGTGGCCGGCGGCGCGGGCGCCTGCCACGGCTCGGGCGGCGCTTCGTGCTTGCGCTCGGGCCCGGTCGCGACCGGGACGTCGGTGCCGGGCGACCAGTGCAGCGTCGCCTGGTCGTCGACCTTCGGCCGGGGCCTCTCGTGCTCCCCCGTGCCCTGGTTCGCAGGGCCCGGCGCCCGCTCGGCGGCCGGCTCCTGCGGGGCGGGACGCTCGGCGGGCGGCGCGCCCTCGGGACCGCGCGGCTCGACCGGCGGGAACCCGCCCGTCGACGTCCCGTACGGCTGCTGCCCGAACGGCGGCTGCTCCGCCGGGGCGCCGTGCGCGGGCTGCTGCGGGTATCCGGGCTGCTGCGGGGGCTGCCCGTACTGCTGCTGCTCCGGCGGCGGGAATCCGCCGGGCTGCCCGTAGGGCTGCGGCGGCGGAGACGGCGGCTGCTCGCCGAACTGCTGGACGGGCTGCTCCACCATGGTCGGCGGGGGCGGGGGCGCCGAGCGGTCGCCCTGCGGCTGCCCGTACGGCTGCTGCGGAGCGGGGGGCTGTCCACCGGGCGGCTGCTGCTGCGGGGCGGAGGGCTGCGGCGGCTGCTCGGCGGGGCGGGGCCGGCCGCCGAGCTGCGGAGCGCCGAACACCACCGTGCGCTCGCCCAGCGGACGGGCGGGAGGCTGCTCGCCCTGCCCCTCCGGGGGCGTGACCTGGCCCTCGTCTTCCGGCAACGGCCGCTGCGGTCCCTGCGCGCCGTCATTCTCGGTCATCGTCGGGCTCCTTCAGCGCCGTCGTCCCGGGGCTCCTCGGCTCCCGGTACGCCCGGAGACGCGCGGCGCATAACGCGCTCTCCGGACCTGTCTCGGTTTCCCCTCGTAGCGCGGTCGCCACGCGTGGGCGGTTCTCGGTCCCCAGACTGCCCCGTTCGCCGGTGCGATCGCAAATCACCACCCTGCGCTAGGAATCACCCCGGGAAACGGGTGCGGCCCCGTCCACCATGCATCGCCGCGGCGACGATCACCACCCCCGGGGCGCTTCGACGTCGGCTTCCTCACGCGTGTCGCGCGCCGCGCGCCCGCCCATGACGAGGATCACGACGCCGATCGTCCCGAAGACGGCGTTGCCGACCAGGTCCGCGGTGGCCGAGCCGCCGCCTTCCGGACGGACGGGGAACGCCGTCCACACGTACGTGCAGGCGGCGCCCGCGGCGAGCGCGAACCGGTGCCGCACGCCCCAGCCGGGCCGTCCCGACCACCGCCAGATCGCCGGGACGCCCGCGGCGAGGACGGCGCACCACACCGCGACGCCCCACCACTCGTACCAGTCGGCGGTGATGAGGTTGAGCGGCCCCCAGTAGGCGCTCGTGACGGCGAGGGCCGCCGCGCCCGCGAGCCACGGCGACGGTGCCGGACGGCCGCCGGACGGCGCGCGGTCCGGGAACCGGACGAGCAGCGCGCACGCCACGAGCGCGACGATGATCGCGGTGACGCCCGCGATCTGCGCGGGTTCGCGGACGAAGCGCTCGACCGTGTGGTTGCCCCAGAAGACGAAGGCCGAGCCGGCCGCGTAGACGAGGCCGGTGACGATGAGGCCCGTCCGTCCGAGCCAGGGCGTCGTGCGGCGGCCGCGCGCCAAGGTCTCGACGATCGCGATGGGCACGCACATGCTCCACACGCCGTGCAGCGCGAGGACGGTCTGCGTCAGTTCGACGCTCATGCCGACCGAGGGGAGGAAGGACGGCCCGTGCAGCATGTCGACGCCCGCGTAGGAGTCGTTCCAGAGGAGCTGGTCGACGGGGCCTTCCTCGATGAGCGCGTGGGCGGCGGCGAGGAGGGCCATGGAGGGCCATCCGGAACCGTACCGGCGGCCGAGTTCGCGCACGAGCAGCGCGCCGCCGCCGTACAGGGGCGCGAGCAGGAAGCCGAGCGGGAGTTCGGCGGGCGAGAGGTTGCCGAGCAGGTACTCGCCGACGAAGGGGGCGAGCAGGAAGAGCCCGATCACCGGGGCGTGGCGCCGTGTCACCGACATGCCTCCGACCGTAGGAACGGCCGTACCGGCGCCGATACGGCCGAAAGCGGAGGGCGGGACCGACCATCGTCGATGCCCCGGACGGCCGAAGGCCCGCCCCCGGACGGCCGAAGGCCCGCCCCCGGGCGTCCGGGGGCGGGCCTGTGCGGTCGTCCGTCAGCCGAAGGCCTGGCACTCCACCTCGGCGCGGCGCTCGGTCATGCCGAGCCGGACGCTGGAGGACACGCACGCGCGCTGCTTCTCGTTGAGCTGGACGTCGCCGCACCTGGTGGTGCTGGAGTAGGTGCGGCAGTCCTGGGTCTGCTGCGGCCGCGGTTCGGCGGCGGCGGCGGTGCCGCTGATCCCCCCGGCGGCGACCATGGCGGCGACCAGCGCTCCAGTCATGACCCTCTTCATGCGCTTCCTCCCCCGAAATGCATGTTCGTCAGCAATGTCGTAACTCCCCGAACACGCAGGCCACAAAACGCGGCTAAACGTCAAGAAAACCACGACTCCCGCAGGTCAAGCGCCGGTGACCGGCGCACCGGCGAAGTCGCGGACGGGACGGCCGGCGCGGGCGGTACCGGGTTCGAGGCCGCCCCCCGCCGTGGCGGCGGACGCGGCTCACCCCCGCGCCACATTTGCTTACTCGCCCGACACTGCCCACATCTGTCACTCTGCGTAATCATCTCTGGTGGCAGCCGGGTCGACAGCGCGGTTCGGCCCGGCTGCCCGAGGGCGCACCGCCCTCCGGACGTCCCGACCCCGGGGAGAAGGGCCGACATGACGGACGTGCGCGGACGGCTGCGGAGCGGGCCGGTCCCGGCGATCAAGACGCTCGTGGAGCGGCCCGACCTGGCCGACGCGCCGATGGGGACGGACGCCGACGTGCCCGCGTTCGTCGGGCACGACCCGGCGGGACGGTTCGTCGGCTACTGGGGCATCGCGGAGCGGTTCCCGGAGTTCTCCCTCGTGGCCGTGGACCCCGACGGTGCCGTCGTCGGCAAGGGCGGCGGGGTGCCGTTCACCGGGCGGGGGACGCTGCCCGACCGGGGCTGGGACGAGCTTCTCGCGTGGGCCCTCGACGACGTCCGCCGCGGCGCTCCCCCGGACTCGCTCGGCCTGCTCGGCATCGCCGTCCGGCCCGACCAGCGCGGGACCGGCCTCGCCGCGCGGATGCTGCGGGCGCTCAAGGAGGCGGCGCGGGCGGCGGACCTGGCGGAAGTGGTCGCGCCCGTGCGCCCCACCATGAAGGACCGCGAACCGGACGTGCCGATGCGCGAGTACGCGCGGCGCACCAGGCCCGACGGGCTCCCCGCGGACCCGTGGCTGCGCACCCACGCGCGGGCCGGGGGGACGATCGTGTCGGTGGCGCCCGCGTCGATGGTCGTCGCGGGCTCGCTCGCCGAGTGGCGGGCGTGGACGGGCCTGCCCTTCGACGCCGACGGCCCGGTGCACGTTCCGGGCGCCCTCGCCCCGGTGCTCTGCTCGCTCGCGCACGACCACGCGGTGTACGTCGAGCCGAACGTCTGGGTCCGCCACCCGCTCCCCTGACCCCGCGCCGCCCGCGCGGCCGGGCCGGCCGAGCGCGCGCGGGCCGGGGCCGGGCGTCCCGACCGCCCGGCGGGCCCGTGGCCCGGGGCCCGGTGCCCGGGGTCGCAGCCGGGCCGGAGAAGGGCGAGGCCCCCTCCGCCTTTCGGCGGAAGGGGCCTCGCTCTGCGCGTCGTCAGTGCGCGAACTCCGGGGCTACCGGTTGTACTGCCCGAAGTCGTACTCCTCCAGAGGCACGGCCTCGCCGGAGCCCTGCCCGAAGGCGTACTCGGCTCCGTCGTCGTAGGAACCGACGGAGTACACCGCGGCCTTCGCCTCCTCGGTCGGCTCGACCCGGACGTTGCGGTACTGCGGCATGCCGGTACCGGCCGGGATGAGCTTACCGATGATGACGTTCTCCTTGAGGCCGAGCAGCGGGTCGCTCTTGGCGTGCATCGCGGCCTCGGTGAGGACCCGGGTCGTCTCCTGGAAGGACGCCGCCGACAGCCACGACTCGGTCGCGAGCGAGGCCTTGGTGATGCCCATCAGGACGGGACGGCCGGCGGCGGGCTGGCCGCCCTCGGCGACGACGTTGCGGTTCGTCTCCTCGAAGATCGGCCGCTCGACCAGGTCGCCCGGCAGCAGGTCGGTGTCGCCCGACTCGAGGATGTTCACCCGCTTCAGCATCTGGCGGACGATGATCTCGATGTGCTTGTCGTGGATCGACACGCCCTGCGACCGGTAGACCTCCTGGACCTCCTGGACCAGGTGGAGCTGCACGGCGCGCGGGCCGAGGATGCGCAGCACCTCGTGCGGGTTGATCGCACCCGCGATGAGCTGCTGGCCGACGTCCACGGCCTGGCCCTCCTTCACCAGGAGGCGGGACCGCATCGGCACCGGGTAGGCGATCTCGTCGGAGCCGTCGTTCGGGACGATGACGACTTTGCGGGCCTTCTCCGTCTCGTCGATCTTGACGCGGCCGGCGACCTCGCTGATCGGGGCGACGCCCTTGGGGATGCGGGCCTCGAACAGCTCCTGGACACGCGGCAGACCGTGCGTGATGTCGCCGCCGGCGACACCGCCGGTGTGGAACGTCCGCATGGTCAGCTGGGTGCCGGGCTCACCGATGGACTGCGCCGCGATGATGCCGACGGCCTCGCCGACGTCCACCCGCTTGCCGGTGGCCAGCGAGCGGCCGTAGCAGGCGGCGCAGACACCGATCTTGGCCTCGCAGACCAGCGCGCTGCGGGTCCGGACGCTCTCCACCCCGGCCTCGACCAGGCGCGTCACGACCGCGTCGGACAGGTCGGTGTCGGCCGGGAAGATCACCGTGCCGTCCACCTCGACGTCCTCGGCGATCGTACGGCCGACCAGCGCGGTCTCGGTCGTGGCGAGCTTGACCAGCGTGCCGTCCGGCAGCCGCTCGGCGACCTCGAACGGGATCGTGCGGTCGGTGCCGCAGTCGACCTCGCGGACGATGACGTCCTGCGCGACGTCCACCAGACGACGGGTCAGGTAACCCGAGTCGGCGGTCCGCAGCGCGGTGTCGGCCAGACCCTTCCGGGCGCCGTGCGTCGAGATGAAGTACTCGACGACCGACAGGCCCTCGCGGAACGACGACTTGATCGGCCGCGGGATCGTCTCGCCCTTCGGGTTGGACACCAGGCCGCGCATGCCGGCGATCTGCCGGAGCTGGAGCGGGTTACCGCGGGCGCCCGACTGGATCATCATCCAGATCGGGTTGTCCTTCGGGAACGCCTCCTCCATGTTCTTGGCGACGTCGGCCGTGGCCTTGTTCCAGATCTCGATGAGCTCCTGCTTGCGCTCGTCATCGGTGATCAGACCGCGGTTGAACTCGCGCTGCACCTTCTCGGCGCGGGCCTCGTAGCCGCTCAGGATCTCCTGCTTGCCGGGCGGCGTGATGACGTCGTCGATCGCGATGGTGACGCCCGACCGGGTCGCCCAGTGGAACCCGGTGCTCTTGAGCGCGTCGAGCGAGTTCGCGACGGTGACCTTCGGGTAGGTCTCCGCCAGCTCGTTGACGATCGCCGAGAGCTGCTTCTTGCCGATCTCCGCGTTCACGAACGGGAAGTCGGCGGGCAGCGTCTCGTTGAACAGCGCGCGGCCGAGCGTCGTCTCCAGCCGGTACGGCTGCGACGGGTCGTAGCCCTCCGGGGCCGTCCAGCCGCGCGGCGGCGGGACGTCCTTCAGCCGGATGCCGATCTTCGCCTGGAGGTCCAGCTCGCCCCGGTCGTAGGCCATGATCGCCTCGGCGACCGAGCCGAACGCGCGGCCCTCGCCCTCGGCGCCGTCCTTCTCCGTCGTCAGCCAGTACAGGCCGATGACCATGTCCTGGGTGGGCATGGTGACGGGCTTGCCGTCGGACGGCTTGAGGATGTTGTTCGTGGACAGCATCAGGATCCGCGCCTCGGCCTGCGCCTCGGCGGACAGCGGCAGGTGCACCGCCATCTGGTCGCCGTCGAAGTCCGCGTTGAACGCGGTGCAGACCAGCGGGTGGATCTGGATGGCCTTGCCCTCGACAAGCTGCGGCTCGAACGCCTGGATGCCGAGGCGGTGCAGGGTCGGCGCCCGGTTCAGCAGCACCGGGTGCTCGGTGATGACCTCTTCCAGGACGTCCCACACGACCGGGCGCGCGCGCTCGACCATCCGCTTCGCGGACTTGATGTTCTGCGCGTGGTTCAGGTCGACGAGCCGCTTCATGACGAACGGCTTGAACAGCTCGAGCGCCATCTGCTTGGGCAGGCCGCACTGGTGCAGCTTGAGCTGCGGGCCGACGACGATGACCGAACGGCCCGAGTAGTCGACGCGCTTGCCCAGCAGGTTCTGCCGGAACCGGCCCTGCTTGCCCTTGAGCATGTCGGACAGCGACTTCAGCGGACGGTTGCCCGGCCCGGTGACCGGGCGGCCGCGGCGGCCGTTGTCGAACAGCGCGTCGACGGCCTCCTGCAGCATCCGCTTCTCGTTGTTGACGATGATCTCGGGCGCACCGAGGTCGAGCAGCCGCTTGAGGCGGTTGTTCCGGTTGATGACCCGGCGGTACAGGTCGTTCAGGTCGGACGTGGCGAACCGGCCGCCGTCGAGCTGCACCATCGGGCGCAGGTCCGGCGGGATGACCGGGATGCAGTCGAGCACCATGCCCAGCGGGCTGTTGCGGGTGTTGAGGAACGCGGACACGACCTTCAGCCGCTTGAGGGCGCGGGCCTTCTTCTGGCCCTTGCCGGTGCGGATGATGTCGCGCAGCTTCTCGGCCTCGGCGTCGAGGTCGAAGTTCTGCAGCCGGGCCTGGATGGCCGCGGCGCCCATGCCGCCCTCGAAGTACCGGCCGAACCGGTCGCGCATCTCGCGGTAGAGCAGCTCGTCGCCCTCGAGGTCCTGGACCTTGAGGTTCTTGAACCGGTTCCACACCTCGTCGAGACGGTCGAGTTCGCGCTGCGAGCGGTCCCGCAGCTGCTTCATCTCCCGCTCGGCGCCGTCGCGGATCTTGCGCTTCTGGTCGGCCTTCGCGCCGGCCTCCTCCAGCTCCGCCAGGTCGGCCTCCAGCTTCTGCTGGCGGGCCTCCACCTGCGCGTCGCGGGCCTGCTCGATCTGCTGGCGCTCCACGGAGATGTGGGCCTCCAGCGTCGGCAGGTCGCGGTCGCGGCGCTCGGCGTCCACGCTGGTGATCATGTAGGCCGCGAAGTAGATGATCTTCTCGAGATCCTTCGGGGCCAGGTCCAGCAGGTACCCCAGGCGCGACGGGACGCCCTTGAAGTACCAGATGTGGGTGACCGGCGCGGCCAGCTCGATGTGGCCCATCCGCTCACGCCGCACCTTGGCGCGGGTCACCTCGACGCCGCAGCGCTCACAGATGATGCCCTTGAACCGGACGCGCTTGTACTTGCCGCAGTAGCACTCCCAGTCGCGGGTCGGACCGAAGATCTTCTCGCAGAAGAGCCCGTCCTTCTCCGGCTTGAGGGTCCGGTAGTTGATCGTCTCCGGCTTCTTCACCTCGCCGTGGGACCACTGGCGGATGTCGTCGGCGGTCGCCAGGCCGATGCGAAGCTCGTCGAAGAAGTTGACGTCAAGCAACGTGTTTTCCCCTTGAGTTGATCAGACCTCTTCGACACTGCTCGGCTCGCGCCGGGACAGGTCGATGCCGAGCTCCTCCGCGGCGCGGAAGACGTCCTCGTCGGTGTCGCGCATCTCGATGGACATGCCGTCGCTGGAGAGCACCTCGACGTTGAGGCAGAGCGACTGCATCTCCTTGATGAGCACCTTGAAGGACTCGGGAATGCCGGGCTCGGGGATGTTCTCGCCCTTGACGATGGCCTCGTAGACCTTCACCCGGCCGAGGACGTCGTCGGACTTGATGGTCAGGAGCTCCTGCAGGGCGTAGGCGGCGCCGTACGCCTCCAGCGCCCACACCTCCATCTCACCGAAGCGCTGGCCGCCGAACTGGGCCTTACCGCCGAGCGGCTGCTGGGTGATCATGGAGTACGGACCGGTCGACCGGGCGTGGATCTTGTCGTCGACCAGGTGCAGCAGCTTGAGGATGTAGATGTAGCCGACCGAGATCGGGTCCTTGTAGGGCTCGCCGGTCCGGCCGTCGAAGAGCCGCGCCTTGCCGCCCGGGCCGACGAGCCGCTGCCCGTCGCGGTTCGGCAGGGTGGACTCGATCAGGCCGGTGACGTCGTCCTCACGGGCGCCGTCGAACACCGGCGTCGCGGTGTTCGTCCACGGCGGAGCCTCGTCGGCGCCGATGGCCTTGAGCGCGCGCTTCCAGTCTTCGTCGTCGCCCTCGACCTTCCAGCCGCGGCTGGCGACCCACCCGAGGTGCGTCTCCAGGACCTGGCCGACGTTCATCCGGCCGGGCACGCCCAGCGGGTTGAGGACGATGTCGACCGGGGTGCCGTCCTCGAGGAACGGCATGTCCTCGACGGGGAGCACCTTGGAGATGACGCCCTTGTTGCCGTGCCGGCCGGCCAGCTTGTCACCGTCGGTGATCTTGCGCTTCTGCGCGACGTACACCCGGACCAGCTCGTTCACGCCGGGCGGGAGCTCGTCGCCCTCGTCGCGGGAGAACACCCGGACGCCGATGACCTTGCCCTGCTCGCCGTGCGGCACCTTCAGCGAGGTGTCGCGGACCTCGCGCGCCTTCTCACCGAAGATCGCGCGCAGCAGCCGCTCCTCCGGGGTCAGCTCGGTCTCGCCCTTCGGGGTGACCTTGCCGACCAGGATGTCGCCGGGCACGACGTCGGCGCCGACGCGGATGATGCCGCGCTCGTCGAGGTCGGCCAGGACCTCCTCGGAGACGTTCGGGATGTCCCGGGTGATCTCCTCGGGGCCCAGCTTGGTGTCGCGGGCGTCGACCTCGTGCTCCTCGATGTGGATCGAGGACAGGACGTCGTCCTGCACGAGGCGCTGCGACAGGATGATCGCGTCCTCGTAGTTGTGGCCCTCCCACGGCATGAACGCCACGAGGAGGTTCTTGCCGAGCGCCATCTCGCCGTTGTCGGTGCAGGGCCCGTCGGCGACGACCTGCCCCTCCTCGACGCGCTGGCCCTCGTCGACGATCGGCTTCTGGTTGAAGCAGGTGCCCTGGTTGGACCGCTTGAACTTCGCGACGCGGTAGGTGGTGCGCGTGCCGTCGTCGTTCATCACGGTGATGTAGTCGGCGGAGACCTCCTCGACGACACCGGCCTTCTCGGCCGTGATGACGTCGCCGGCGTCGGTCGCGGCGCGGTACTCCATGCCGGTGCCGACCAGCGGCGCCTCGCTCCGCAGCAGCGGCACGGACTGCCGCTGCATGTTGGAGCCCATCAGCGCCCGGTTGGCGTCGTCGTGCTCCAGGAACGGGATCATCGCGGTGGCGACCGAGGTCATCTGCCGGGCCGAGACGTCCATGTACTGGACCTCGCGGGCCGGGACGAGCTCGACCTCGCCGCCCTTGCGGCGGACCAGGACGCGGTCGTCGACGAAGGTGCCGTCGTCGTTGAGCAGGGAGTTGGCCTGCGCGATGACGAAGCGGTCCTCCTCGTCGGCGGTCAGGTAGTCGATGTGCTCGGTGACGACCCCGTCGGTGACGCGGCGGTACGGCGTCTCGACGAACCCGAACGGGTTGACCCGGCCGAACGCGGCGAGCGAGCCGATCAGGCCGATGTTCGGGCCTTCCGGCGTCTCGATCGGGCACATGCGGCCGTAGTGCGACGGGTGGACGTCGCGGACCTCCATGCCCGCCCGCTCACGCGACAGACCACCGGGACCGAGGGCGTTCAGGCGGCGCTTGTGCGTCAGCCCGGCCAGCGGGTTCGTCTGGTCCATGAACTGCGACAGCTGGCTGGTGCCGAAGAACTCCTTGATGGAGGCGACGACCGGCCGGATGTTGATCAGGGTCTGCGGCGTGATCGCCTCGACGTCCTGGGTGGTCATCCGCTCGCGGACGACGCGCTCCATGCGGGCGAGGCCGAGCCGGACCTGGTTCTGGATCAGCTCGCCGACCGTGCGCAGGCGCCGGTTGCCGAAGTGGTCGATGTCGTCGACCTCGATCGGCACGGGGACGGCGCCGAGCGTCGCCTCCTCCTCACCGGCGTGCAGCCGGACGAGGTACTCGATCGTCGCGACGATGTCGTCCTCGGTGAGGGTGCCCTGGTTCATGTCCAGGTCGAGGCCGAGCTTCTTGTTGATCTTGTAGCGGCCGACCTTGGCGACGTCGTAGCGCTTCGGGTTGAAGTACAGGTTCTCCAGCAGCGTCTGCGCGGACTCGCGCGTCGGCGGCTCGCCCGGGCGCAGCTTGCGGTAGATGTCGAGCAGCGCGTCGTCCTGGCCGGAGGTGTGGTCCTTCTCCAGGGTCACGTTGATCGACTCGTAGGAGCCGAAGCGCTCACGGATGCGCGCCTCGTCCCAGCCGAGCGCCTTGAGCAGCACGGTGACGGGCTGCTTGCGCTTGCGGTCGATGCGGACGCCGACGTTGTCGCGCTTGTCGATCTCGAACTCGAGCCAGGCGCCGCGGCTCGGGATGACCCGGCAGCCGTAGATGTCCTTGTCGGACGCCTTGTCGAGGGCGCGGTCGAAGTAGACGCCGGGCGAGCGGGTCAGCTGCGACACGACGACGCGCTCGGTGCCGTTGATGATGAAGGTGCCCTTCGGGGTCATGAGCGGGAAGTCGCCCATGAACACCGTCTGGCTCTTGATCTCACCGGTGGTGTTGTTGATGAACTCCGCCGTGACGAACATCGGGGCGGAGTAGGTCATGTCCTTGTCCTTGCACTCCTCGACGGAGTACTTGGGCGGCTCGAACCGGTGGTCGCGGAACGAGAGGGACATGGTCCCGGAGAAGTCCTCGATGGGACTGATCTCTTCGAAGATCTCTTCGAGGCCCGACTGGGTCGGGACGCTCTTACTTTCGGCCTTCTGGGCCGCCTCGACCCGGGCCTTCCACCTCTCGTTGCCCAGCAGCCAGTCAACAGAGTCGGTCTGCAGAGCAAGGAGGTCCGGGACTTCGAGCGGCTCCTTGATGCGCGCGAAGGAGACGCGGTTCGGACCGGTTGCGGTATTCGAGGCGTTGCGCGAGGCTGCCAAGAGTGGTCCTTCCGAGGGCTCGCGGCGTAACTGACGACACGCACGCCAGACGATCCACGTCCAAGACCTACGCGATAGGGTCCAAATCGGACTCTCGTAGGGGTGCTCTCACACGCGGATAGTCAGAGGGCAGCGCAAAGGGGCAGTGTAGCCGACTCGCCACACCGCTCGCAACTCTAGCGCCGCAGTATGCATCACGTTGCTTTGGAGCATCGCCCCTCGAGCCCGTGCAGTCAAGAGCGGACTTGGACTTTTCAGGCTCTGACCTGCAGTGAGGAAGGCCATAGTTTAGGATCTCTTCGCCTACCCGGCGGTAGGCCCCTGGGGACGGGCGATTCCGGGCACCTCGGACCCCGCGCGACCACCCCGGCGGACCGCTCCCACGGCCGCCCACACGGCCGCGCGGCGGGCGCGGGAACGGCCCCGGACGCGGACCGGGCGACCACCCGCCAGGGGTGATCGCCCGCTCCCGGAACGCGCCGTCAGGTCAGGAGATGACCTGGAGCTTCTGCGCCAGCCACGCGCCGTCCTTCTCGACCATGACCATCCGGATGCGCAGCGGCTCCGGCAGCCGCGGCTCGGTGTCCTTGTTCGTCGCCGACGCGCGGTTCGCGTACACGAGGACGACCACCTCGTCCGGCTTCGCGCTCACCGCGCCGGCCTTGAGGATCGTGGTCGTGGACACCGCCTGCTGCTGCGTCGCCTGCGTCCGCAACTGGGCGGCGAGCGCGTCGAACTCCTTGTGCAGGTCGCCGGTCGTGGTCGCGGACGCCGACTTCAGGTCGGTCTCGAGGGTCCGGTAGTCGTAGGACGACAGCGCCTTGGCGGCGTTCGACGCGGCGGCGACGGCGTCGCGGCGGGCGTCCGCGGTCGCCTGCTGCTCGCGGACCTTCAGGCCGAGGAACACCGCGCCGGCCGCCAGCGCGACCGCCACCACGGCCAGCACGCCGGTGACCAGCACCGGAGAGCCGCGCCGCGTGGACAAGCGGACGGGCGCGTCGTCGTCCCCGGCCTCGGCGTCCGACTCGGCGGCCTCCGACTCCTCCCCGTCCTCGTCGTCCTCGTCCTCGGAGTCTTCGTCCTGGTCGTCGTCCTCGGAGTCCTCGTCGTCGTCCTCGGAGTCCTCGTCGTCGTCCTCGGAGTCCTCGTCGGTGACGTCGTCGTCCTCGAGGTCCTCGTCGTCCTCGTCGTCGATCTCGTCGGCGCCGGTCTCGACCTCGGTGGGAACGGCCGCGGACGCCGCTGGTTCGTCCGCTGAGGCCCCGCCGCCCCCGGGCGCGACTTCGGAGCCCTTCCGCCCCTTCCGCTTCTTCTCGAGCGATGTGGCGGCCTCGCCGGGCTCCTTCGCGCCGTCCGCGGCGTCCCCGTCGGCGGCGTCCCCGTCGCCGGCGTCGTCCGCCTCGGCGGACGCGGCGTCGGCGGCGATCTGCGCGAGCCGCGCCGCCTCCTGGGCGCGGGCCGCCGCCTCCTCGGCGAGCCGGGCGGCCTCGGCGGCCTCCTCGGCCTTGGCGGCCCGCTCCGCGGCCCGGCGGGCCCTCTCCTCCGCCGTGGCGGCCTTCGCGGCGGCCTCTTCCTTGGTCAGGCCCTTTTCGGAGTCCTTCTCCAGGACGGCCTCGCCGCCCTTACGGCCCTTCCCGGGCTTGTCTTTGGAGGAGCGCTTGCCCCGGCCGAGCATTGTCACGGGACCATCTCCAGTTGGGACACGAGCCAGCGGTCATCGACCTTGGTCATCTGCATCAGGTACCGGTAGGCGCGCGTGACGCCGTTCTTGACCTTCTGGTTGGTGACGGTGCCGTTGAGGGAGACCATCACTTCGGCCGAGTCGTCGTCGATGGAGACGACGGCGGCCTCCACGTCGGTGACCGTCGACTGGGCCTTGGTCTTGTTCAACTGGTCCAGGAAGACCTTCGACTGGGAGCTGAGCTCGTCCTTCAGGTCGCCGGTCGAGCCGGACACGATCCGGTCGAGGTCCTGCTGGGCGGTCTTGCTGTCCAGGGTCAGCAGGTTGACGCCCATCTGCCGCGCGGACTGCCGCGCCTGGGCCCAGTCGTCGGCGTCGCGGTCGTTCTGCCAGACGCGGTGGCCCAGCCAGCCGGTGCCGGCGAGCAGGCCGGCGACGACCACGCTCAGCACGACGACCAGCGTGCGGGACCCTTTCCCCCCGAGGCGGCTCATCGGGCCGGCCTCACTGGCTCAGAGGTCCGAGCAGGAGCCACTTCCACGATGAATCCTCTCCCAACTCCCGCGAACCTGCGGTGCGGGGCATGACGTATCGCTTGCCGTCGGCGCCGTACACCGCGCCGGTCGAAGGATCGTATCCAGCGAATTTCACTGAATCGGCCGGATATGACATGTAGAGCTGTCCGTTCGCCAGCATCGCGCCGCCGGACGATTCCGCGTCCTTCCCGGTCGTGCGCGCCTCCGTGCCGGAGCCGCCGTCCGAGCCCGCGGCGGACGCGGCGTCCGAACCGGAGCCGCCGCCCGACCCCGACCCGCCGGACGCGCCGCCCGCCGGGAATCCGGCGCCCTCGGTGGCGCCCTCGGGCAGCTTCGGCGCGGGCACCATGGCCTCGGTCGGGAAGTTGCGGGCGCCGCGGACGGCCTTCTCGGAGTTGTGCGGTTCGGCGCACCCCGCGTCGAGCCTCGGCGTCTTGTGCGAGGTGTCCTGCGGCCACCGCTGGTCCGTCTTCTCGTAGCCCTTGGTGCAGTTGGGCGGCGAGTTGATGTTCAGGACCAGGCCCATGTGCTGGGTGCCGTCACCGGGCATGACGGTCGGCAGACCGGCGACGGTCACCGGGTAGAGGATGAACAGCGACCGCAGGCCCGCCTGGCGGGTCGTGACGATCTGACCGGTGGTCGTGAGGTTCGCCAGCAGCACCGGCAGCGTCGGAGACAACTGGTTGATGGCCTGGTGGGTCTGGCTCACCGCGCCGGGCGCGGCGTCGATCGTCTGCCGCAGCGCCTTGTCGTCGTTGCGGATGGACGTGCTCAGCTCGTTCAGGTTCCGGGCGAAGCCGCGGATGTTCGCGCCCTGGTTCCGCTGGGTGTCCAGGACGGTGAGGCTGTTGTCCAGGAGCTTCTTGGTGTCCGGGTACGCCTCGTCCGCGGTTTCCAGGATCCGGTCGGTGTCGTCGAGGATCTGCTGGAGGTCCTCGGCGGTGCCGGTGAACGCGGTGTTCAGCTCGTCGATGACGATGCCGAGGTCCTCGGTGTTCACCGAGGTGACGAGGGCGTCCACGTTCTGCAGGAGCTCGGCCGTGGAGACCGGCAGCTTCGTGCGCTCCTTGGGGATCGTGTAGGGGTCGCCCTCGTCGAGGTACGGGCCGCCCTTCCGGGCCGGCACCAGGTCGATGTACTGCTCGCCGACGGCGGAGCGGTTCGCGACGACGGCCGTGAGGCCCTCCCGCGGGATCCGCTCGCCGCGCTCCAGCTCCAGCTCGACCTTGATGCCGGAGTCGGTCAGCTCGATCGGGCCGACCCGTCCGACGGGCACGCCGCGGTAGGTGACCTCGGCGTTGGTGAAGATGCCGCCGGAGTCGGTGAGGTCGACGTAGGCGGTGTACTGCCGGCCGAGCATCTCGCGGCCGAAGCCGATGTAGTTCACCGACACGACCGTCACGCCGATGATCGTGATGAGCAGGAAGGCGATGAGCTGGATCTTGACGCCGCGCTTGAGGATCACGAGAGGCCCCCCGTCATCAGGGTCGACAGACCGCTCTGCCGCTGACCGAACGCCCCCGGGCGGTTCTGGCCGCCGCCGAAGAGGTCCCAGAAGTCGCCGCCGTCCTCGTCCTCGCCGCCGGTGCCGGGGGTCTTCTTCCCGGTGGGCGTCGTGGACGGGGTCGGCGTGGGCGTCGTGCCGCCGGGGGCGTCCGTGCCCCCGCCGCCGGGCTGCTGCCGCGCCCCGCCGCCCGCCGCGCCGGCGGCGCCGTCCGGCGGGAGGACGCCCAGCGGCGCGTCCGGCAGCGTCAGGTTCGGCACCTGGATCATCTTGCGCATGTCCTGCCCGCTGCCGAGCTGGCCCTCCAGGTCGGTGCCGCCGAGGAGGTTGTGCGCGAGGGACTCGAAGTCCAGGTCGACCGTCAGGTGGACGTTGCCGTAGTCGCCCTCGATGACGTTCTCGAACGTCGCCGGGAACGGGTAGGTGATCAGCGTCTCCAGCGCGTTCGGCAGGTTGGAGCCCGCCTTGTTCAGGTTCCGCAGAACCGTGTCGAGGTTCCGCAGGTTGCCCACCATGTCGTCGTGCGACTGGTTGATCACGTTCGTGGTGGTGCGGCTGAGCTTGTCCAG
Source organism: Actinomadura sediminis (assembly GCF_042675525.1). NCBI lineage: Bacteria > Bacillati > Actinomycetota > Actinomycetes > Streptosporangiales > Thermomonosporaceae > Actinomadura > Actinomadura sediminis. The sequence goes on along the minus strand of NZ_JBHTJA010000033.1, from coordinate 18,271 downwards.
CGCGACCAGCATCTCGGTGAGGTCCTCGCGGTTCTGCTCCAGCACCGCGATCGCGGGCCCGGTCTCGTCGATCGTGTCCCGGATCGTCTCCCGCTCGGCCGACAGCTTCGCCGTCAGCCGGTCGAGGCTGTCGAGCGCCCGGGTGATGGCGTCCCGGTTCTGGTCGAGGGTGCCGACGAACACGTTCACCCGGTCCAGCACGGACTTGATCGTCGCCTCGCGGCCGCCCATCGCGGCCTGCAGCTCGTGGCTGATCGTCGAGACCTGCTCCAGGCCGCCGCCGTTCAGCAGCAGCGACATCGCCGACAGCACCTGCTCGATCTCGGTGCCGTGCGCGGTGCGGGCCAGCGGGATCACGTCGCCCGCGCCGAGCCGGCCGCGGGGCGGCTCGTTCGCGGGCGGCGACAGGTCGACGAACTTCTCGCCGAGCAGGCTCGTCTGCGAGATCCGCGCGCTCGCGTTGTCGGGGAGCTCGACGTCCCCGCGGACCGCGACCGTGACGACCGCGCGCCAGCCGCCCTCGCCGCCGGCCAGCTCGATCTCCTCGACCTGGCCGACCGACACGTCGTTGACCTTGACCACCGACTGCGGGACGAGGTCCAGCACGTTCGAGAACTCGATCTTGAACGTGCGGGGGTCGTCGCCGAGGTCGGGGCCGCCCGGCAGCGGCAGCGACGCCACGCCGTCGAACGAGCAGCCCGACAGCGCCGTCACGCCGGCCAGCGCCGCCGCGCCGAGCAGCCGCGCCCGGCGCCGCGCGCCCCGCACGGGCCGTGTCCTGCTCATCGGCCACCTCCAGGCAGCAGTGCGGAGAGTCCCTGCGGCCCGTGGGCGTTGCCGCTCTGCCCGCCCTGCGCGTTCGTCCGCGTCTTCTTCGTCTGGGCGTTCGCCCCGGAACCGCCCTTGTACGGGTTGTCGGGGTCGTTCGGGCCGTAGGCGTCCGGCGGGATCGGGACGGGGTCGTAGTGGGTGGTCAGCGCCGTGATCCACGACAGGTCCAGGTGGAGGCCGCCCAGCGCCCGGCCGATGCCGTTGTAGGGCTCGACGAAGTCGAGGCACTGGTCGGCGGGCGTCCCGACGGAGTACGCCAGCGAGCACACCCAGTCGGCGAGGTTGTTGAACTGCCGCAGGTCCGCCCGGTTGTGGATGGTGCCGCTGATCGGGTCGTAGGCGCGGGCCAGGTTGTTGATGGCGAGCGGGCCGGCCGTGAGGATCTCGGCCAGCGCCTCCTTCTCCTTCACCAGCACGCCGGTGATCTGCGCGAGCTGCTCGACGTTGTCGGACAGCTGCCCGCGGTTGTCCTTCACGAACTTCTCGACGTTCCGCAGCGTCGGCCCCAGCGTGTTCAGCGCCGCGCTCAGCTCCTCCTTCTCCTGGGAGAGCTGCCCGGAGACGGAGTTGAGCCGGGTGGTGAACGACTTGATCTGCTGGTCGTTCTCCTTCATCGCGTCGGTGATGATCCGCAGGTTCTCGATCGTCTTCGCGACGTCCTCGCGGTCGGTGCTCAGCGTGCTGAGCATGTCCGACGTGTTCTTGATCGTCTCGTTGATGTCGTCGCCCTGGCCCTGCAGGTTCTCGGCGCCGACCCGCAGCAGCCGCGACAGCGAGCCCTCGCCCGTCGCGCCCGGCGCGTTGGCGCCCTGCGGGCCGAGCGCCTCGCTCAGCTCGTTCAGGCTGCCGCTGATCGAGTCGATCTCCACGGGAACGGCCGTCCGGCTGGTGGTCAGCGTCGCGCCGTCCTTCATCACCGGCCCGTTCTTGTAGGCGGGCGTGAGCTGGACGTACCGGTCGGCGACCAGCGTCTGGTTGACGATGACGGCCTGCGCGTTCGCCGGGATCTTGTACTTCGCGTCGTACTTCAGCTTCACCCGGACCGAGTCGCCGACCGGGTCGACGCTCGTCACCTCCCCGACCTTGATGCCGAGGATGCGGACGTCCGCGCCCGCGTAGAGGCCGACGGTCTTGGTGAAGTACGCGGTCATGTGCCGCTGCTTCGGCTCCTGCAACAGCAGGACGAGCGCGGCGGCCAGCACCGCGACGGCGAGTATCACGCCGCCGAGGCGGAGAATCGTTGCCGAGTTTCGCACTACCGGTACCTGCCTGCTGTCACGGGAGGAAGGGAAGCGGGCTGTCGCCCTGGTTCTGGCCGTTCTGGCCCTGCCTGGTCTGGTTCTGGCCGTTCTGGGCGCCGTGCTGGGTGCCGCCGTGGCCGCCGCCCTCCCCCTTCGTCCCGGCGTTCGAGTCGTCGATGGACGCCGGGATCGGGATGAGGTTCTGCAGGTAGGCGTCGAACCAGCGGCCGGTGCCGGTGACGTCCGCGAACTGGCGGGCGAACGGGCCGAACAGCTGCAGGATCCGGTCGAGGTTCTGCTGGTTCTTCAGCAGCACCTGGTTGACCTGCTCCAGGTTGTCCAGCATCGGCTTGAGCTGCGCCTCGTTCTCCCTGATCAACGCGTTGACCTGCTGGGAGAGGCGGACGGTGTTCACCAGCAGCCGGTGGATGACCTCGCGCCGCGCCTGGACGGCCGCCAGCAGCCGGTCGCCGTCCCGGACGAGCTTCTCGAAGTCCTCGTTGCGGTCCGCGAGCAGCCCCGACACGCTGCGGGCCTTGTCGGCCAGCTCGTGCAGCTCGTCGTCGCGGGAGGCGATGGTGTCCGACAGCCGCCGCAGGCCCTGCAGCGACGCCCGCACCTCGTCGGGCGAGTTCGCGAACGTCGTCGACAGCACGTCGAACGACCGCGCGACCTGCTGCACGTCGATCTGCCCGACCCGCTCGCCCAGCTCGCTGATCGCCGGGACGACCTCGAACGGCGTGTGCGTCCGCTCGAGCGGGATGTGCGACTTCATCGGCCGCGACCCGTTCGGCGACAGCCCGAGGTAGTGCGCGCCCAGCAGCGTCTTGATCTTGATGCTCGCCTCGGTGCGGTCGCCCAGCTTCACGCCGTCGTCCACCCGGAACGTGACCTTCACCTTGTCGCCGTCCAGCTCGACCGCGCGGACCTGGCCGACCTTGACGCCCGCGATGCGGACCTCCTCGTCGGGCTCGAGCCCGGCGGCCTCCCTGAACGACGCGGTGTAGGTCTTGCCGCCGGTGACGAACGGGATCCGGTCCAGGTTCATCACCACCAGCAGCGCGACGATGATGATCGCGAACGCGGAGAGGCCGATGGGGACCGGGTTTCGCTCCCGGAACGGAATCCTCATCTACTTGCACCTCGCGTTCTCGTTCACGATCGCCGGTGTCTGGTAGACCGGTCCGCCCGGCAGCCGCACCCGCGCGTCGAGACCGCAGACGTACATGTTGAACCAGGAGCCGTAGGACGAGATGTTCAGCAGTTCCTCGAGCCGCCGCGGCGTCCGCTGCAGCCCCTTGTCGAGGGTCGCGCTGTGGTCGTCGAGCGTCCCGGTGAGCTTCCGCAGCCCCGCGATGTCGTCCTTGATGTCGGGCCGGGTGTCCTGCAGCAGGCCCGCCGTCGCCGACTCCAGCCCGTTGATCGCCTCGACCGACTCGAAGATCGCCTCACGGTCGTGGGCCAGCCCGCCGACGAAACTCCGCAGGTCCACGACCATCTTGTTGACCTGCTCGTGCCGCGAGTCGATCGTGCCGAGCACCTCGTTGAGGTTCTCGATGACCCGGCCGATCACCTGGTCGCGGTCCGCGAGCGTGTTCGTCAGCGACGCCGTGTGCCGCAGCAGGCTGTTGATCGTCCCGCCCTCGCCCTGCAGCACCTTGATGATCTGCATCGCGAGGGTGTTGACGTCCTTCGGCTCCAGCGCCCGGAACAGCGGCCGGAACCCGTTGAACAGGACGGTCAGGTCCAGCGCCGGCCTGGTCTGCGCCAGCGGGATCGTGTCGCCCGGGTCGAAGAACTGGTTCGGCCGCCCGGCCCCGTCGGTCAGCGCCAGGTACCGCTGCCCCATCAGGTTGCGGTAGCGGATGTGCGCCTGCGTGGACTTCGGCAGCCCGGCCCGGAACACCCCGTCGGAGTCCAGGCTGAACGTCACCAGCGCCTGCGTGCCCTTGTGCAGCTCGATGTCCTCGATCTGCCCGACGCGCACGCCGGCGACCCGCACGTCGTCGTTCTCCAGCAGCCCGGTGACGTCGGAGAACACCGCCTTGTACGTCTTCGACGGACCGAACCGCAGGTTCGAGATCGTCATCGCCAGCACGCCCGTGGTCAGCGAGGTGAGGACCACGAAGATCCCCAGCTTGATCGCCGCGCCCGTCGTCTTCACTCGACCGTCACCACCGATCCCTGCAGCAGCGGCCCGAACATCAGCGCCGACATGTCCGACAGCTCATCGGACGGCGTCCGGGTCAGCGGCGCGACGATGTTCTTGATCGTCTCGTTCTCGTTCGCCGAGCCCGGCTCGACGAACACGTTCGACAGCGCGCGGCCCCGGTTCCCCGCCGCGCCCGCGTTCGCCGGGTCGGGGTTCTTCCACCACAGGTCGTCCTGCGTGCCGTCCAGCGCGAGGTAGTCCGGGAAGGGGACCTTCGAGTTCGGGATCCCGTAGCAGCGCGGGTTGCGGTGGTCCCGGGCCTCCGGCTTGTCCAGCGGGTACTTGTACGCCGGGCGCGGCTTCACGATCTCGATCGTGAGGTTGTACGTCGACGACCCCCCGCCGCCGCCCACGCGCTCCAGCTCCGGCTTGGCCTCCATGATGCCCTCGAGGACGCACGGCAGCGACGGCGAGTACTTCGCGACGATCTGCAGCACGTCCCGGTTCGCGATGTTCACCCCGATGATCTTCGGGCCGTTCTGCCGCATGAACGTGTTCCCGTCGTCCGACAGCGCCGTCACCGCGGGGATGAGCCGCTCGATCGTCCGTTCCTTGTCGGTGATCGTCCGGCTCGTCACGTTCAGGTTCCGGAGGGTCTGCAGCAGGTCGGGGGCCGCGGCGTTGTAGACGTCCGCGACGTCCGCCAGGCCGTGCAGGTCCTTGACGAGCGTGCCGAGCTCGGGGTTGATCTTCTTGAGCAGCGCGTCGGCCTGCTCCAGGTTCTCGCCGAGCTGGTCGCCGCGGCCCTGCAGCGCCGTCGCGAGCGCGTTCAGCGTCGTGTTCAGCTCCGCCGGCTTCACCGCCTGCAGCAGCGGCAGCAGATCGTCCAGCAGCCGGTTGATCTCGACGGCCGCGCGCGACCGGTCCTGCTGGATCGTCATGCCGTCCGTCAGCCCGGCCGCCCCCGCCTGCGCGGGGATCTCCAGCGACACGTACTTCTCCCCGAACAGCGTCTTCGGCAGCATCCGCGCCTGGACGTTCCGCGGGATCAGCTTCGCCTTCTCCGGGTCCAGCGCCAGGTGCAGGATCGCGCCGTCGTCGGTCACCTCGGTGTCGCGCACCTCGCCGACGATCAGGCCCCGCACCTTGACGTCCGAGTGCGGCAGCAACTGCAGCCCCACCCGCTCGGCGGCGACCTTCACGCGCACCACCGGCTGGAACGCCTTGTTGTAGAACGCCACCGTCAACGCCAGCGAGAGGACGATGACCGCGACCATCGTCACACCCAGCAGGCGCAGTCGCATCCGTTCGCTCATCGCGCCCTCACCCCGCGATCCGCACCGACGTGTCGGTGCCCCAGATCGCCATGCCGAGCATCAGGTCCGCCACGTTGATCACGACGAGGCTCGTGCGCACCGCACGGCCCACCGCGACGCCCACGCCGGCCGGCCCGCCGCTCGCGTTGTAGCCGTAGTAGCAGTGGATCAGCATCACCAGGACGGCGAAGATGATCACCTTGCCGAACGACCACAGGATGTCGTTCGGCGGCAGGAACAGATTGAAGTAGTGGTCGTAGGTGCCGGTCGACTGCCCGTAGAACGTCGTCACGACGATCCGGGTCGCGCCGTACGACGCCAGCAGACCCACGATGTACAGCGGGATCACCGCGATCATCCCGGCGATCATCCGCGTCGTCACCAGGAACGGCATCGACGGGACGGCCATGACCTCCAGCGCGTCGATCTCGTCGGAGATCCGCATCGCGCCGAGCTGCGCGGTGAACCCGCACCCGACCGTCGCCGACAGCGCCAGCGCCGACACCAGCGGCGCGATCTCGCGCGTGTTGAAGTACGACGCGACGAACCCGGTGAACGCGGCCGTCCCGATCTGGTCCAGCGACTCGAACCCCTGCAGGCCGACCTGGCTGCCGGTGAAGAACGTCATGAAGCCGACGATCACCACCGAGCCGCCGATCACCGCGAGGCCGCCGGTGCCGAGGCTCACCTCCGCCAGCAGCCGCATCACCTCGGTGCGGTACCGGCGCAGCGCCCGGAACGTCCACGCGAACGCCCGCAGGTAGAACGACAGCTGGTGCCCGAAGTCGTCCAGCCGCTGGAGCGGCACGTTCAGCCACCGGCCGAACGTCCGCCCCGCCTTTCCAGCCGTCGCCATCACATGCCCTTCGACGGAACGAACTGGAAGTACAGCGTGGAGATCAGGAAGTTCTCCACGAACAAGAGCATGAAGGTGATGACCACGGTCTGGTTGACCGCATCGCCCACGCCCTTCGGGCCTCCCTTGGCGTTCAGTCCCTTATATGCCGCGACCAGGCCGGCGGTGATGCCGAAGACGAACGCCTTGAACTCCGCCTGGAGCAGGTCGGGGAGCTGCGCGATCGCGTTGAACGAGGCCAGGTACGCGCCCGGCGTCCCGTCCTGCAGCATGACGTTGAAGACGTAGCCGCCCATCAGGCCGACGACCGACACCAGGCCGTTCAGGAACAGCGCCACGAACGCGCACGCCAGCATCCGCGGGACCACCAGGCGGTGCAGGGGATTGATCCCCAGCACCTCCATGGCGTCGATCTCCTCGCGGATCTTCCGTGATCCGATGTCGGCGCACATCGCCGACCCGGCCGCGCCGGCGATGAGCAGCGACGTGACCAGGGGGCTCGCCTCGCGGACGATCGCCACGACCGCCGTCGCGCCGGTGTAGGACTGCGCGCCGAGCTGCCGGATCAGCCCGCCGACCTGCAACGACAGCACGCCGCCGAACGGGATCGCGACCAGCATCGTCGGGACGACCGTGACGCTGACGATGAACCAGGCCTGCTGGATGAACTCGCGCCACTGGAACGGCCACTGGAACATCGCGCGGCCGGTGTCCAGACACAGGGCGAAGAACCGCCCCGGTTCCCTGACCACGACGTTCGTCGCGCCGTCGCCGATCTTGCGGAGCGACACACGGGACGACCTGCCGTCTTCACCGCCCTGGTTCGCGCCGATACCAGGAGTGGACATCAGTGATTCGCACCCGCCCCGTACTGTCCGGGCGGCGGGCCGCCGGGGAACTGGCCGGGCGCGGCGGCGGCTCCGCCGGCCGGGGCCAGCGACGCCACGTAGCGCGGCCACTCCTCGACCCAGTTGCGCCCCAGGTCGTCGATGAACGAACCGGGCGGCGGGACGACGCCGTGCGCCGCGCACCACGCGCCGGGCGCGTGCTGGCCCGCGCGCAGCAGCCCGTTCGTCGGCATCTGCTGCGGCGGGATCGGCGGCAGCTTGCCCGGGTCGTGCCCCATCTTCGCCTCGGCCTCGAGCTCGGAGGCGTCCTTCTCCTCCGACATGCCGATCGGGCCGATCTTGCTCGCGTTGAGGAACTGCCGGACGACCGGCTCCTCGCTCGACAGCAGCATCTCCCGCGGCCCGAACATCGCCAGGTTCCGCTGGTACAGCAGGCCGATGTTGTCCGGGACGGTCCGGGCGGTGTTGATGTCGTGGGTGACGATCAGGAACGTCGCGTTGATCTGCGCGTTGAGGTCGATGAACACCTGGTTCAGGAACGCGGTCCGCACCGGGTCGAGGCCGGAGTCCGGCTCGTCCACCAGGAGGATCTCGGGGTCCAGCACCAGCGCGCGGGCCAGGCCGGCGCGCTTCTTCATACCGCCGGAGATCTCGCCGGGCAGCTTGTACTCGGCGCCGAGCAGGCCCACCAGGTCCATCTTCTCGAGGACGATGCGCTTGACCTCGGACTCGGACTTCTTGGTGTGCTCGCGCAGCGGGAACGCGATGTTGTCGAACAGGTTCATCGAGCCGAAGAGGGCGCCGTCCTGGAACAGGACGCCGAACAGCTTCCGCGTCTCGTACAGCTGCGACTCGGGCAGGTTGGGCAGGTCCCGGTCGCCGATCCAGATGTGCCCGCGGTCCGGCTTGAGCAGCCCGACGAGCGACTTCAGGAAGACCGACTTGCCGGTGCCGGATGGGCCCAGGAGAACGGAGATCTCCCCTGCGGGAATGGTCAGCGACACGTCCTGCCAGATCACCTGGCGGCCGAAGGACTTGGTCAGGCCCTCAACTCTGATCTCGACGCCCACTCGTCACCTTTCGTCCAGGCCGGGGGGAATCCCGAACCAATGAGCGAGTAGTACTCAGGCTCTGTCTTACCGAGGCTGTCTTACCGAGGCTGTCTTACCGAGGCTGTCTTACCGAGGCTGTCTTACCGAGGCTGTCTTACGGAGGTTCTGTCGTCACACCGCGTGCCCGTCCCCTTGCTACCGTCCGGTAGCCGTGACGGGTGCCACTACCGTAGCGACCTCCCGGGCAAATGGAAGAGGTACCGGACCAGATCAGCGGCTAAATGCGACGTCGTAAGACAATCGTTACTTACGGCGTCTATGAGACTAGTGGTCCAAGAACCGACACCTCAAGCCGGGGGGTCACGGCGCGGCCGTCCGCTGTTGCCCGACGGGCGGCCGTTACGGGAGCGGCCCGGTGGGGCCACAGCACCAGAACGGGACGCTACGCCCCGGTATGTGACCCGCACAACCCGCCCCGGCACACGGTTTGAACCGGGCATTTATCACCTCGGGACAGAAAACCGAGGCCCCTGACCAGCATGGTTGCGCAGCAACCGACAACCCGCAGCACCCGACGACGCGGGCCGGCCGGCCGCCCGGTGGCCGCTCCCCGTCCACGCGCGCTCGCGCCCGTCCGTCCGGCCCCGCCCGGGTGCGGGGAGGCGTCCGGAGCCGGACACGCGAGAAGGCGGCCACCCGGAACGGGTGACCGCCTTCTGCGACGCGGTGGAGCCGAGCCGCACGGCTCCGGTGCGCGAAGGTCCTGCGGACCGTCCTGGCTACTTGACGGTGACCGAGGCGCCCGCCTTCTCCAGGGCCTCCTTGGCCTTGTCGGCGGTCTCCTTGTTGACCTTCTCCAGCAGCGGCTTCGGCGCGCCGTCGACCAGGTCCTTGGCCTCCTTCAGGCCGAGGCTGGTGAGCGCGCGCACCTCCTTGATGACCTGGATCTTCTTGTCGCCGGCACCCTCGAGGATGACGTCGAACTCGTCCTGGGCGGCCTCCTCGCCGCCACCCTCGCCGCCACCGGCGGCCGGGGCGGCCGCGACGGCCACGGCCGGAGCGGCGGCCTTGACGTCGAAGACCTCTTCGAACTGCTTCACGAACTCGGAGAGCTCGAGAAGGGTCATCTCCTTGAAAGCGTCGAGCAGCTCGTCGGTGCTGAGCTTCGCCATGATGTTTCCTCCGCTATGGCTTGAAACTGGGGTGTACGGAACCGCGGGTGCCTATTCGGCGGACGCTTCGGCGGGGGCGGTCTCGCCCTCGCCCTCGCGCTTGGCGCGCAGCGCCTCGGCGAGCTGAGCCGTCTGCGTCGGCAGGGCGTTGAAGAGCGCGGCGGCGTTCGCCATGGAGCCCTTCATCGCGCCGGCCAGCTTCGCGAGGAGCACCTCGCGAGACTCCAGGTCGGCCAGCTTGGTGACCTGCGCGGCGTCCATCGACTGACCGTCGATGTACCCGCCCTTGATCACCAGCGCCGGGTTCGCCTTGGCGAAGTCGCGCAGGCCCTTGGCGGCCTCGACCACGTCGCCCCGGACGAACGCGATGGCCGACGGGCCTTCGAGCAGCTCGCGGAACCGCTCGTCGACACCGGCCTCGTTCGCGGCGCGCTTGGTCAGCGTGTTCTTCACAACGCGAAAACGTGCGACCTCGCCGAGGTTGCCGCGCAGTTCGGTGACCTGCGCGACCGACAGCCCGCGGTACTCGGTCAGCACGGCGCCGTTCGAGCTCTCGAACTCGTTCTTGAGCTCGGCGATGGCCGCATCCTTGTGGTCCTTGGCCATGGCCCTCCTTCCGATTACCTTGGGGAAGCCGCCGGGGCGAAAAAGGTCTCGGAAAAGGGAACGCCCCGGCGCAGGCGCACGGGGCGTGGACATGACGCGGAGGTCATGCGGAAGCTCTCGTCTCACCTACGCGGGCCGCCCGAATCTCTTCGGGTCCTTCGGCCGCCCGTGAGCGGGCGGCGACCGGCGGTCTTCGGCACGGAACAGACTACGCGGGCGAGCGCCCTCAGACCAAATCGGCGCGTCCCGTAACGGCCGAGGGGGCCGCGCCCTCCGGCGCGACCCCCTCGGCTCGGGTCGGGGATTCCGGGTCAGCTGCCGCCGAGGCCGCCGCCCATGCCCTGCATCATCTCGGCCATGTCGGTGACCTGGCCCGCGGGCGGCGCCGCGATCTGCACCGGCTTGCCGTAGTCGCGGTAGGTCATCGTCATCGACATCGCGCCCGCGGCGGACGACGGCGTCGTCATCGCCATCTTCTGCGGGAGCTGCTGCCCGTCCACCCACACGTCGAACTTCATCGACTCCATGCCCGTCTGGGCGATGGCCGCGCGAGCCGCGTCCTGCTGCTCCGCGGGAAGCTCCGCGATGGCGTCCGCCAGCTTGTACGTGCCCGAGTAGTGCGTCGTCTCGACGCCGTTCACGTTCTCCTTGCCGACCTCACGGACGTCCTTGGACGCCGTCAGCTTCTTCATGTTCTGCACCGGGTCCATCTGCTGCGACTGCTGCAGCATCTGGTCGATGTTCAGCCCGGCCGCCTTGCCCGCCTCCTCGAGGGAGATCTTCATCCAGGGCTTGCCCCCGGCGCCGGGCAGCTCCGACAGCATCGGCATCTTCATGTACATGGTGCGGCCGATGAGCAGCTGCTCCATCCCGGCCATGGACTGGCCGCCGACGGACATCTCGGTGTACTTCATGCTGTACGCCAGCTCGGGCTTCAGCTGGTACTGCATGACTCCGGCCGCCTTGACGTTCCCGTCGGGGGCCTGGACGGTCATGTCGAAGTCGGCCTGGAAGCTGTCGATCTGGCCGGTCTTCTCCGCGCTCTTGCCCAGCACCTGGGCCGCGCTCAGCTTCAGGTTCTCGCCCGCCTGGCTCACCTTGTCGCCGGCATCGCCGAGACAGCCGGTGAGCGAGAGGGTCAGGCTGGTGACCAACGCGGTCCCCACGGCGAACCGACGGATCATCTTCACGGTCTCCTCGCATCGTCGAAGAGCGGCCCGGCCGGGACCGGACCGCCCTTTATTCGTTCCTTATGACGCGGGAGACCCCCGCCCGGTTCGCCCCGAACTGGAATTTCCGTCAGTTAACGGTCAGTTACCGCCGAGGAAGGACTGCAGGGAGAGCGTCCCGACCTGGTCGGCCGGGGGCGGGTTCACCGACACCGGCTCGCCGTACTCGCTGTAGACGACGGTCACCTCGCCCGCGTGCCCCCGGTCGCCCTTCACGTTCGTCTCGAGCTTGCGCGGCAGGTTCTCGCCGTCGGTCCACAGGTCGAACTCGATCGTCGCGTCGGCGTCCGCCGGCATGTACTGCCGCACCTCCTCGCGCGTCTGCGCGTCGAGGCGGCTCAGCGCGTCCTGGACGGTGACGGTGCCGGCGTAGTGCGTCGTCTGGACGCCGTTGACCTCCTCGGTCCCGACGCGGCGGACGTCCTCGGAGCCGGTGAGCATCTTCGTCTGCTCGGCCGGGTTCACCTTCCGGACCTGGTCGATCAGCCGCCGGACGTCGAAGCCGCTCTGCTGCGCGACCTGGTTCACGTCGATCTTCACCCACGGCTTGCCGTCCGCGACGAACCGGGCGAGCTGCGGGACCTTCGCGTACAGCACGTCGCCGGTGTAGATGGCGCGCCCCTGAAGGCCCGGGATCGCCGACCCGCCCCGCGACGCCTCGTCCAGCTCGGCGGAGAACTTCAGCGTCGGCCGCAACTGGAAGCGGCCGTTGGCGCGGATCTTCCCGGCGCCGTCCCCTTCGGTCGTGACGGTCAGGTCGGCCTGGAACGTGTCGGCCTTGCTCGTCTCCTTCGACGAGGCCAGCAGCGCCTCGTTCGCGCTGAGGTTCACGTTGGCCGCCGTGCCGCCCGACCCGTCCCCGCCGCAGCCGGACAGCAGGAGCACCGCCCCCATCGCGGTTCCGCCGGCGGCGACCATGAGTCGTCGGTTCATCGGTTCTCGAGCCTCCTTGATCGCCCTGCTCGTTACCCACCAGTCTGTAGGCGCGGCGGGAACGCGGCATCCCCCGATGGTACGAATGCCGGGCGATCCGGTACGCCTCTGGAGGTACCGGCCGGGATGACGAACGGGCTCCCGGGGACGTCTCAGCGGTAGGAGCCGAACGTCATCGAGCCGTCCAGCCCACCGGCCGGGGCCTGCGCCTTCAGCCCGATCCAGGTCGGACGGCCCTTCGCGTTCGCCCACAGGTCCACGCCGGCCCCGGTCTCCGCCGGGACGACCTTGCCGATCTCTTCCGCCGCCTGCCGCGGCAGCAGCGGGTACAGGTGGCCCATGGCGGTCTCGGCGAGGAAGTGCGTGCGGCCCTGCGCGTCCGGTCCCTCCGCGAACAGGCCGGGGAGGCTCGCCATCAGGTACGTGAACTGGCGGGGGTCCGACTGCGTCTGTAGCTGCGTCAACTGGGCCTCGGTCAGCTTGGACTGCGTCCACTGCCGCCCGTCGTACCCCTTCAGAACGCCGTCCTTCACCACGACCTTCTCTGTCACCTTGGACGTCTGGCCGTCCTTGACCGTGGTGGTGACGCCCGTCGCGGTCAGCGCGAACTCCGGGTAGAGCGTGAATTCCGCGGTCTCCGCCGCGTGCGTGTAGTCGCCGCCCGTCCCGAGCGTCAGCTTCACGTCCGTCTTGCGGACGAACGCGCGCAGATCGGGGCTCGGCTTCGGCTGCTCGTCGGGCAGCACGGCCTTCGCGGCCGCGCTCCCGCCGCCCGCCGCGGCCGTCCCGGCGCCGCCGGACGAGCCCGCGCCCGCGCCCGAACCGGCCCCGGCGCCCGCGCCGGAGCCCGTCCCGGTCCCGGGGACCGCGCCGCCGGAGGGGGTCAGCGTTCCCGTGCCGGGCCCCTCCCCGGCGGCGTCCCGCTCGGCCATGGCGGCGGCGGGCGGCATCGCCCCGGCGTCCGGCCCCGGGCCGCCGCCGGTCTTCACCACCGCCAGGACGACCGTGGGGACGACCGCCACGGCACCGAGCGCGGACATCGCGATGATCCGGTCCGTTCTACGCTTCACGGCCCCGATTCAACACCAGGTTCCCCGGCGGTAACAAAGGTCTTCGCATATCGGTTTGGCCATTTCCGGACCAGATATCCGGTAATCCCCCTCTTTCCGCCGGAAACGCCACAGGGCGCCCCCGTGCGGGGACGCCCTGTGATCAGGCCGAACGGATCAGGCGGTCTCGAGCTCCGCCGTCAGGTTGCGGACCGCGTTCGGGTCCACCGGGATGCTCGGGCCCATCGAGGTGGTCAGCGCGGCCTTCTTGACGTACCGGCCCTTGGCGGCCGACGGCTTGAGCCGCTGGATCTCCTCGATCGCCGCCGCGTAGTTCTCCACCAGCAGGCGCTCGTCGAACGACGCCTTGCCGATGATGAAGTGCAGGTTCGCGTGCCGGTCGACCCGAAACTCGATCTTGCCGCCCTTGATGTCGGAGACGGCCTTGGCCACGTCCATGGTGACCGTGCCCGTCTTCGGGTTCGGCATCAGGCCGCGCGGACCGAGCACCCGGCCCAGCCGGCCGACCTTGCCCATCTGGTCCGGCGTCGCCACGACCGCGTCGAAGTCCAGGAAGCCGCCCTGGATCCGCTCGATCATGTCGTCGGAGCCGACGAAGTCGGCACCGGCCTCGCGGGCCTCGTCGGCCTTCGCGCCGCCGGCGAAGACCAGCACGCGGGCGGTCTTACCGGTGCCGTGCGGCAGGTTGACGGTGCCGCGCACCATCTGGTCGGCCTTGCGGGGGTCGACGCCCAGCCGCAGGGCGACCTCGACGGTCGCGTCGAACTTGGTGACCGCGGTCTCCTTGGCGAGCCGCACGGCCTCGACCGGGCTGTACAGCCGGTCGCGGTCGATCTTCTCGGCCGCGGCGCGGTAGCCCTTGCTGCGCTTCATGCTGTTCCTCCAGTGGAACTCGTGGTCGCGGGCCGCGCCCGGCCCTCCCACGTGACGGACTTACTTGACCTCGATGCCCATGGACCGCGCGGTGCCCGCGACGATCTTCTCGGCGGCCTCGAGGTCCTTGGCGTTGAGGTCGGGCATCTTGGTGCCGGCGATCTCGCGGATCTGGTCCGCGGTCACCGAGCCGACCTTGGTCTTGTGCGGCTCGCCGCTGCCCTTCTCCACGCCCGCGGCCTTCAGGATGAGCTGCGCGGCCGGCGGGGTCTTGGTGACGAAGGTGAACGAGCGGTCCTCGTAGATGGTGATCTCTACGGGGATGACGTTGCCGCGCTGGGCCTCCGTCGCAGCGTTGTACTGCTTGCAGAAGTCCATGATGTTGACGCCGTGCGGACCGAGCGCGGTACCGACCGGCGGCGCCGGGGTCGCGGCGCCCGCCTGCAGCTGCACCTTGACGACTGCGGCGACCTTCTTCTTGGGAGGCATGCCTCACCCCTTGTGTCCCATTTTTCGATGGCTCCGACTCCCGGAGTTCCGGGCAACACGGCGGCTGGAACGATTCCGCCGTGTGGGAGCCGCTGTACGCCCCTGGTCGGGGCGGGTCTGTCAGATCTTGGAAACCTGGTTGAAGGACAGCTCGACCGGAGTCTCGCGCCCGAAGATGCTGACCAGCACCTTGAGCTTCTGCGCCTCGACGTTGATCTCGTTGACGGTGGCCGGGAGCGTCGCGAACGGGCCGTCCATGACGGTGACGGACTCGCCGACCTCGTAGTCGACGGTCGCCTGCGCCTTCGCGGGCTCCTTGGCCTTGACGGCCCCGGCGACCTCTTCGGGCTCGGGGGCCAGCAGCTTCGCGACCTCGTCCAGGCTCAGCGGGGACGGCTTGTTCAGCAGGCCCACGAACCCGGTGACGCCCGGGGTGTTGCGGACCGCGGCCCAGGACTCGTCGGTGAGGTCCATGCGGACGAGGATGTACCCCGGCAGGACCTTCTCGTTGACCTTCTGCCGCTTGCCCTGCTTGATCTCGGTGACCTCGTGCTGCGGGACCTCGATCTGGAAGATGTAGTCCTCCATGTTGAGGGTCTGCGTCCGGGTCTCGATGTTGGTCTTGACCCGGTTCTCGTAACCCGCGTACGTGTGCACGACGTACCAGTCGCCCGGCTGGAGCCGCAGCTCCATCTTGAAGTCGGCGTACGGGTCGACCGGGGGCCCGGCGGGGACCTCGTCGGCTTCGTCCTCTCCGGCGCCCTCACCGGTCTCCGCGCCCTCACCGGTCTCCGCGGCCTCACCGGTCTCCGCGGCCTCGCCCGGCTCGGCGTCCTCGCCCTCGGTGGCGGCCTCGTCCTCGGCGCGCACCTCGGCGGCGAGGTCGGCGGCGCCCTCGGCGACCTCCGGACCGGGGGGCTCTTCGCCCTCGAGCTTCGTGTCCGCGGGCTCGCCTTCCCCGGCGGTGACGGCCGCTTCGGCCGCCTCGTCGGCGGGCTCGGCCGCCTGGCCGGCCGCAGCAGCCGCAGCGGACTGGGCCTCTTCCACGGCCTCGTCGTAGGGCTGTGAGGACTCGGACACGGTGTCTCTTTCTCTCGGTCTGCGCTGACTGGTTGTACGACGGTACGGCGGTGCGGCCGTTCGGCGGCCGCGCGCGGCCCGGACGGCCGATGCGCCGGTCGTCCCGGCGGGGCTGGGTCAGCCGAAGATGGCGTAGATGCCTTCCTGCAGACCCCAGTCGGCACCGGAGACGAGCGCGACCATGAAGATGACGAACACCAGGGAGACCGTCGTGTACGTGATCAGTTCCCGGCGGGTGGGCCAGATGACCTTGCGCAGCTCGGCGACGATCTGGCGCACGAACAGCGCGGGGGAGGTCCGCTTCCCGACCTTCTTCCGCTTGCCCTTGCCGTCGTCCTTGGCCTCGGGCTCGCCGCGCGTCTCAGTCGCCATGCCGCCGTTCACCTCATCGGTCGTGTTCTGACCACCTCGTGGTCGCCGCGCCGTTCACGCCTTCGCGCGTCACGGCGTCGGCCGCCGCGACGCGGCCGGCACGGGTGCGCGCACCGCACCTCGCAGGGCAGGAGGGACTCGAACCCCCAACCGCCGGTTTTGGAGACCGGTGCTCTACCAATTGAGCCACTGCCCTTCATTCTCCGAAGACGGAGAACTGCCCGACCGGGTGGCCGAGCGCGTGCCGGTTACCAGCTTACGGCCTCCCGAGGGTCGCTCGTGCGGACAGCCTCGTAGCCGGTGACGCGTCACTAGTGGCAGGAGTCTACGTCGCCGCGGCCCCCGCGTCGAACCGAAACCCCAGAAGATCGTCGGGTCGGGGTCGCGGAACGCGCCCCCACCGGCCCATACATATCGCTCTGGTCACCGGCCGGGGTCTGTAACGATAGGGGTATGAGCATCGACCGTCCTCGCATCTCCAAGCGCATCTCCGCGATCTCCGAGTCCGCCACGCTGGCCGTCGACGCCAAGGCCAAGGCGCTGAAGGCCGCCGGGCGTCCGGTCATCGGGTTCGGCGCCGGAGAGCCCGACTTCCCGACCCCCGACTACATCGTCGAGGCCGCGGTGACGGCCTGCCGCGTCCCGCGGTTCCACAAGTACACGCCGGCCGGGGGGCTGCCGGAACTGCGCACGGCGATCGCCGAGAAGACCGCGCGCGACTCGGGCCTGCGCGTCGAGTCGTCCCAGGTCCTGGTGACCAACGGCGGCAAGCAGGCGGTGTACGAGGCGTTCGCCGCGCTGCTCGACCCGGGCGACGAGGTGCTGGTGCCCACCCCGTACTGGACGACCTACCCCGAATCGATCAAGCTCGCGGGCGGCGTGCCGGTGGACGTCGTCGCCGACGAGACGACCGGGTACCGGGTGAGCGTCGAGCAGCTCGAGGCGGCCCGCACGGACCGGACGAAGGTGCTGCTGTTCGTCTCCCCGTCGAACCCGACCGGCGCCGTCTACACCCGCGACCAGATCGAGGCGATCGGCCGCTGGGCGGACGAGCACGGCCTGTGGGTGATCACGGACGAGATCTACGAGCACCTCGTGTACGGGGACGCCGAGTTCTGCTCGATGCCCGTCGTGGTGCCGGAGCTCGCCGACCGCACGCTCGTCCTGAACGGGGTCGCGAAGACGTACGCGATGACCGGCTGGCGGGTGGGCTGGATGATCGGCCCGGCCGACGTCGTGAAGGCCGCGCAGAACCTCCAGTCGCACGCGACGTCCAATGTGGCGAACGTCTCGCAGGCCGCCGCGCTCGCCGCCGTGACGGGCGACCTCGGCGCCGTCGCCGAGATGCGCAAGGCGTTCGACCGGCGCCGCCACACGATGGTCAAGATGCTGAACGAGATCCCCGGGGTGCTCTGCCCCGAGCCGGAGGGCGCGTTCTACGCGTACCCGTCGGTGAAGGAGCTGCTCGGCAAGGAGATCCGCGGCAAGCGTCCCGAGACGTCCGTGGAGCTGGCCTCGCTGATCCTGGAGGAGGCCGAGGTGGCGCTGGTGCCGGGCGAGGCGTTCGGCACCCCCGGCTACTTCCGCCTGTCGTACGCGCTCGGCGACGACGACCTGGTCGAGGGCGTGTCGCGGGTGGCGAAGCTGCTGTCCGAGGCGAGCTGACGAGCTGACGATCGGACGACGGCGAAGGGCCCCGGGCTCCGGCTCGGGGCCCTTCCCTATGGCCGGACGCCCTCGGCGATCCGCATGAGGTCGGCGGCGACGGCGCCGCGCGCCTGGACGGTCGCGCCGACGCCGGGACGCGGCAGCCAGGAGATCTGCCGCCCCGAGCCCGGTGCGGCGCCCTCCAGCGCGGGCGTCCCCCGGACGGACGTCCGGGAGGGGACGCCGACGGACGGCGCGAGGTCCTCGGGCCCGCCGATGCCGGTGCCCTCGACCAGCCGGATCGTCACCCGCCCGGGCTCGCCGCGCCACTCGCACGTCGTCGTGGTGCGGGCGGTGTCGCGCTCGGTCGTGCACGGGCGCGCGGCGGCGAGGCCGTCCGGCAGGTAGCCGAGCCACGCGGGGAGGGACGGCCGGACGCGCGGCGCCTCGACGGCCAGCCCGCCGGGCGCGGCGGTGGCCGGGCGCGGCGTCCGCGGCCCCGCG
>NZ_JBHTJA010000032.1:0-63262 GCF_042675525.1 Actinomadura sediminis | reverse complement strand
GGCGTCGCGCACCCCCTCGCGCACCTCGCGTCCGCCCCGCATCTGGTCGAGGCGCTGGCGCGCGGCGGCGACCGGGCCCGCGCCGCGGACGCCCTCGACCCCTTCGAGCGCTGGTCGCGGGCCACCGGGTCGCCCGTCCACCGGGCGCTCGCGCACCGCTGCCGCGCGCTGCTCGCCGACACCGCCGCCGACGCCGCCGACCGCTTCGCGTCGGCCCTCCGCCTGCACGAGGCGGCGGGGGCAGTGTTCGAGCAGGGCCGCACCGAACTGCTGTACGGGCACCGGCTGCGCCGCGCCCGCCGGCCCCGCGCCGCCCGTGAGCACCTCCGCACCGCCCTGCGGATCTTCGAACGCTACGACGCCCGCCCCTGGACCGACCAGGCCCGCGCCGAACTCCGCGCCGCCGGGGAGACCGTCGCGCCGCTGCCGGTGCCGCCGCCCGCCGAACCCCCGGCCGTCCCCGGGGCGCCGGCCCGCCCGCCGCGTCCCGTCCCGGCGAACGGCTTCGGCGACCTCACCCCGCAGCAGGCGCACATCGCCCGGCTGGTCGCCGAGGGCGCCACCAACCGGGAGATCGCCGCACGCCTCCTGCTGAGCCCCCGCACCATCGACCACCACCTGCGCAACGTCTTCACCCGCCTGGGCATCCGCTCCCGCGTCGAACTGGCCCGCATGATCCGCTGACCCCGCGTCGCCGCCCGTCCGGGCACGGCATCCGGACGGGCGGGACGGTCAGTGCGGGGCGGGCGGGTCGGCGTAGACGCCGTGCAGCATCCCGGTGGCCTGCCCGACCTCGATGAGATGGCCGTCCGGGTCGCGCATGTAGCAGCGGATCTCGGCCTTGCGGTCGATCGGCTCGGTGAGGAACCGGGCGCCCAGCGACGTCGCGTGCTCGTAGAACGCCGCGACGTCGGCGACGCGCACGTTCATGAACGCCGTGACCGGGTCCCCGGGCTCCGGCGGACGCAGCGTGACGTCCGGTTTGTCCGGGGTGGGGCCGCCGCCGGGGTTCATGATGATCCACGTGTTGGCGACCTTCACGATCGCCGGGTTCTCCGCCAGGACGATCTCGCCGCCGAGGACGTCCGCGTAGAACGCACGGGACCGGGCGACGTCCCGGACGGTCAGGAAGTGCGTGAGCACGAGCCCCTCGACGGGCGCGGGCAGCCGTTCGCGGTTCACCATGCTCACCCCCTCGCCTTGTGCGCCCAGCGGGCCGGGTCGGTCTCCAGGACGTCCCGGTCCCAGCCGGCGAGGTCGGCGGCGGCCTCGTAGGTGTCCTCCAGGAAGTCCAGCAGCGCCCGGTCGGGCTCGGGGTCGTCCGCGACCGCCTCGTACGGGAGCAGGAACTGGCCGTTCTCGGTGCTGTAGAAGGCGCCGGACGGCCGCACCGGACGGGCCGCGAACCCGTGCGGCTCCGGGTAGGCGTACGCGTAGAACGCGCCCTCCTCCCCACCGCCGGGCCAGAACCCGCAGCTGCTCAGCTCCCGCGAGTACCCCTCGACCATCACCCAGTCGCCGCAGTTCGGCGCCCCGCCCGGATGCTCGGGCGCGGGCCGCCCGGAGAACCGGGTGCACGCGAGGTCCATCGCGCCCCAGAAGAAGTGGACCGGGCTGACCTTCCCCGCGAACCGCGAACGGAACTCGCCCATCACCCGCGACGCCTGGAGGAGCTGCCGCCAGAACAGGTGCGCCGCGTCCGCGTCGTACGACGCGTGCCGGTCGTCCTCCGCGAACGGGATCGCCGGATCGACCTCGTTCGGGCGTCCCTGGATGCGGGCCTCGACGCCGAGCCGGTCGAGGGCGCGCATCGTCCGCTCGTGGAACTCCGCGACCGTCATCGGCGCGAGCGCGAACCCCTCGTCCGTCCCGTCGTCGCCGCGCAACCGCAGCCGGTGCTCCACGAAGTCGAACTCGACGTCGAACGCGCCCGTCCCGTACGGGATCGCGGACGTCGTCAACCCGCGCGGGCTCACGTACAGCGTCACGTTCCACCAGTGGTTCACGAGCGGCGCGTTTACCAGCCGCACCTTCCCCACGATCTGCGTCCACATGTGCAGCGTGTCGCGGGTCTCGTGCCAGTCCGCCACCCGCAGCCGCGGCCACCCCTGCCGTGCCATCGCCGTCCCCCCTCGCCCGGTCCGATCCCGAAGGTCATGCCCGCCCCGAACGCCGGTCACTCGAATTCCGGCACTTCTCAGGGGGCGCTTTCTTCAGCCGGTACGCGGCCCAGCGGCCCGTCAGCTCGGCGTGCAGCCGAACCCACGCGTCGTCGCGTCGCTCGGCGGCTGCACGCCACTGCTCGGCGAACGCCGCGGAGAACACGTCGATGTCGGCCGCGGGCGCCTGCGACCACGAGGGGAACCGGGAGACCCACTCGTCGGCGTCCCGCGGTTCGTGTCCGGCCTTGAGCAGCCACGGGACGAGCAGTGCGAGTTCGAGCCACGCCGTCCCGCGCGACACGAACGCCCCCGTCGGCGGGGATCAGCTCTCGCGGGTCCCGTCCGGTCTGGGTGACGTTCTCGAGCGTGACGGTCATGTGCACCTCCGGCGCGGATCGGTTGCCGGTGACCGCGGGCCCGGGTCCGCGCCGTCTGGCCCGGGGCCGCAGGGTTCAGGACGCCCGCCTTCCGTCGGCGACGGCATCACGGCCGCGCCGATGGTCTCCGCGATCGCGGCGGCGGCTTGTTCGGCGTCGGCGGGGAGCAGGTGGTCGGTGTGCGGGCCCGAGCGCCACCGGTAGGACGAGCCGTCCCAGGAGACCAGCCAGGGGCCGAGGTTCCTGTAGGCGACGCGCACGCGCGGCAGGTCCCTGTGGTCGTGTTCCAGGGACGCCGCCAACTGGGGCACGCACCGCCGGAGCGCGGCGTGCAGCTGCGCATCCCGGCCGAACATCTCGATGCTTTCCATCTCTCCTCACGGGGGGTGGCGCCGTGGCCGCCGGACGGCGGCCACGGCGAAACGGGGGGTGGATCAGGGAGCGACGAGACCGCCTAGCGCGCCCGCAGCCGGCCACGGCGCGGCGCACGGTGCTGCCGTTCGCCGGAGTCGCGGGCCGCCGGCGCGGTCACCGGGGGGACGGGCGGAAGGTCCATGACGGTGACGTCGGGCCCGGCGTCCGTCCTGGCGGTGAGCCTGGCGCGCGGGACGGCCAGGCGGTCCAGGCGACGGACCAGCCCGGCGGGCGTCGCCGCCTCGACGAGGTGGCACTCCCCGGCGCGGTCGCGCGTCATCGCCCACCAGGTGCCGGTGGCGTGGCCGCGCCACGCCAGGGTGCCGGGAAACCAGTGCCTCAGGTCGGCCGCCACGCGGGCGGGGTCGACCTCGGCGGACGCCGGCGCCGTCACCGCGACGCTGCCTTCGCGTTCCGGCGCACCAGCCGACCGAGGACCCAAGTCACCGCGTTCATGATCTGGTCGGCCTCGGCGACCGGCTCGTGGCCGGGGCCGAAGAACCACATCCGCCCGCCGTCGTCGGAGCGCTCGCGGCAGGTGATCGTGACGGTCGCCGGGCTCGCCTCCGGGCCGCAGCCGGGGGCATCGGGGTTGCACACGCGCAGCCCGCACGCGGTCAGCTCGACCTCGAACCGCCGGGCGCCCAAGTGCGCGCCGAGCGTCGCGAGCGGGTTGGGAGGGATCGTACGATGCTCCACAGGTCGGACCTCGCTTCCGGCCGAGGCCCCGGATCCCCCCGCTGTGCGCGCAGCGGGCCGGGGCCGTCTTTGTTGTGCGCGGCCATCGTGTCCACTGCGCGAGTGCCTCCGGGAGGGGCACAATGGGGGGCACCTTGGGGGCATCCTGCGGGGCACGGCGACACGTGAGGTGCGCACATGACGCCACAAACCCAAAACTGGCTCGGCGCCCGTCTGAAGGCGGAGCGTCAGGCGCGAGGCTGGACACAGCGTGAAGTCGCCGAGGCCGTTGCCGCCGCAATGGGCGATCAGCTCACCACGGACGTGGCCACGCTCGTCGACTACGTCAAGCGGTGGGAGAGAGGACGCGCCGGCGTTGGCGCCCGGTACCGGGCGGCACTCGCTGACGCGTTCGGCATCCCACAGGGCCGGCTCTTCGACCCACCCGAGGCGGAGGATGATCCAGTGCAACGCAGAGCATTCCTGAGCGCCACGGCCGCGATGGGGCTGGCGATCACGCCTCTGGACCCTGGCGCCTCGACCAGGCGCCGCATCGGCGCGGACCTCGTCGACCGGCTCCGGCGGCGAACCGCCCGACTGCGACAGCTGGACGACGTTCTGGGGGGTATCGACACCTTTCGGGTGTACGCCGCCGAAGTGTCGGCGACACGCAGGCTGTTGGGACGGGCCACGTACAGCGAAGCGACCGGCAGGGGACTTCTGGGCGTGCTCGCCGAGCAGACGCAGCAGGCCGGTTGGGCGGCGCTGGACTCGGGGCGGATGGCCGAGGCCGGGGCATTGTTCCGTGACAGCATGACTGCCGCTTCCGAAGCGGGCAGTACGGCGCTCATGGGAAACTCTCTGGCTCTGATGTCCTATCAGCGTGTCAGCGCAGGGCGGCGCGGCACCGTGGAGGCCGACGCCGCTTGCCGGGTGGTGAGCCCGCAGACCCCTGCGGCAGTCCGAGCCCTGCTGCACGAGCGCGCGGCTTGGGCGCACGCCGTGGCCGGCCCCGGCCACAGCGGGCGAGTAGAGGAGTCGCTCGACAAGGCCAGGGCAGCGATCGCCGAGGCGGACGACCCCGCCCCGGACTGGGCTCGCTGGGTCGACGAGGTCGAACTGCAGATCATGACGGGCCGGTGCTGGACCGTCCTGAAGCGACCGGACCGGGCGGTGCCCGCGCTGGAGTGGGCGCTGAGCCGCTATGACGACTCGCACGCCCGGGACAAGAGCCTGTACCTGAGCTGGCTGACCGAGGCGCACCTCGAAGCGCGCGACATCGACGAGGCCGCCCGGACTCTGACACGCGCGATCGAGCTGGGCGCCGACGTCGCGTCGGCACGGCCGCGCCAGCGGGTCCGGGCGGTGATAGGACGGCTGCGCCCGCACGCTTTCGAGCCTCGCGTCGCCGAAGCGATCGACCGCGCTAGGTCGCTGTCTCTCGTGTGATCCACTCAAGGTAGGAGGCAGAGCCGCCCGCGATGACCGTGTAGGTCACCTCAGGGTTGTCCCACGGGTGCTCCTCGATGAGGTGCGCCTCCAGCTCGGCATAGCGGTCACCAGTGGTGCGCAGGAACACCTGCCACTCCTCGCCGGTGCCCAGTTCTCCGAGATGCCAGAAGGCGCTGCCGTACGGTCCGGCGACCTGTCCGGACGCCGCGAGCCTCGCCCCGACGGCGGACTGGATGAGCCGCATGCCGGCCTCGCGGCTGTCGGTGGTCGTGGACACCTGCAGGTACTCGGTCATGCGGCGCACCCTATCCGCGCGCAGCAGCCGCGGGCCGGCATCTTCACGCCGGATGCCGCCCCCTGGCCCGCGTCGCACGAGGTTGTGCGTTCGCCGTGCTCGTCGACGAGATCTCGTCCACGCCGTGAGTCACGGCGTGGACGCCGGACATCGCCAAGGCGATCCCCCAAGAGTTCCCGAAGCCTTCCCGGCAGTGCACCCTGAGTGCGCCGGAGGTCCGGGTGGCGCAATGGTCTCTTCAGGACCATTGGGGAACGAATCGCCTGGTCAGAGTCAAGATTCGGGCTCCCGGCCCAGGTCGTCACCGGCCTGGTTCCAGAAGTCCGCCATGAGACGCTGCATGCCGGGTGCCCACACGGCGACCTGCGTGCACAGCACTCCGACCACGTCTCCGGCGGGGTCGGCGAACGCGGTGGTGCCGAGGCCGCCCTGCCAGCCGAACCGGCCGGGGCGGGCGGCCGGGCCGCTCCGCCGGGTCTCGACGGCGACGCCGAAGCCCCAGCCGGACGTCCCCGGGAGCGGCTCGGCACCCGCGCGCTGCGCAGGGGTGAGGTGGTCGGAGGTCATCGGCTCCACCAACGCGCGGGTCAGGACGGGTCCGCCGCCGTCGAGCATCGCACCGAAGAAGGCCGCCACGTCGTCGGCGGTGGCGACCAGCCCGCCGCCGCCGGACGGGAAACCCGGTGGACGGTCGCGCGGGTCGTCCCGCACGACGAGCCTGCCGGTGTCGTCCGGCGCGTACGACGTGACGAGGCGGGGCGCGTCGCCCGGGGCGATGTGGAAGCCGGTGCCGTGCATGCCGAGCGGGTCGAAGATCCGTTCGCGCAGGACGTCCGCGAGGGGGCGGCCGGTGGCGCGGGCGATCAGCACGCCGAGCACCTCGGAGCCCGTGTGGTACATCCACCGCTCGCCCGGCTGGTGGACGAGCGGCAGCGCCCCGAGCCGCTTCATCCACGTGTCGGGCGGGAGCGGGGACACGTCCGGGCCCGGCGCGACGCCCGCCTCGTCCAGGGCCGTCCCGATCGGGGACGGTTCGAGCACCGCGCCGGTCCCGAGCCGGAACGTCAGCAGGTCGCGGAGGGTGATCGCGCGTTCCGCCGGGACGGTGTCGTGCAGCGGCCCGTCCGGACGGCGCAGGACGCGCGGCGCGGCGAGTTCGGGCAGCAGTTCGTCCACCGGGTCGTCGAGGCGCAGCGTGCCGTCCTCGACCAGGGCCAGCGCGGCGGCGGCCGTCATGGGCTTCGTGAGCGACGCGATCCGGAACAGCGCGTCGCGCCGCATCGGGGCGCCGCCCGCGGCCATCGACCCGAGCACGACCGCGTGGGTCTCGCCGTCCCGGCGGACGACCGCCACGAGGCCGGGCACGCCGGGGAGGCCGATGTGCCCGGCCAGTGCCCGGCGCAGCCGTTCCGGGCCGTGTCCGTCCGGCATTTCGGGCTCCTTTCGTCGCTCGCGAGTACGGACCGTCCGGTGGCGCCGAACTCATCGCGCCGTCGCTTCGGTGTACCGCGGGCGTATCGAGAACCGCATACGCCGCCGCAACACGTCTCGTCTTGAGTGGCGCCGTGAATCACAGTGCGTCACCGTCGGCGCCGGTCCCCCGCATGCGCGGGGGCGTGCGGCCGCCGACCCTGTGGACGCCGCCCGGTGCGGTGTGGGCGTCGCCATGGTCCGCGCGGACGCCGAGCACGATCAGGGCCGTGATGTAGGCGGACGGTTACGGCCATGGCGTCGACGCGGTGGCCGAGGCCGCCGGTGCCGGGTGGCTCGGGACGACGAGCGTCGCGGAGGTGGCCGCGCTGCGCGCCGCGGGGTTGCGGGTACCGATCCTGCTGCTCAGCCGCGTCGACCGTCCCCGGTAGGCCGCCCCGCCGGGGACCGGACGTATCGCGGGCGTATCGGAAAACGCATACGCCGCCGCGACGGCCGCCCGGCTTCAGTGGAGGCACGGACCGCCGAGGTCCGCGCCGTGGGCGCCGTGCCCCCGGAAGGCGATCACGAAAAGGGAGCACACCGTGACCGATGGCGGAGAATGGGACCGGCGTTCGCTGCTCCGGGGCGCCGCCGTGGTGGCCGGTGCCGCGGCGACCGCACCCCTGCTGGGCGGGACGGCCGCCGCGCGAACCGGCACCGGTGACGCGGACGCGCTGTTCAGGGCCGGGAAGTTCGAGCAGGCCGCCCGCGCCTACGAGGAGATCCTCAGAGCGGACCCGACGAACGTGCACGCGGCACGGCAGCGCGGCCACGTGGGGCTGCTCGGCAACGAGTTCGCCGCCGCCGAGAAGTATCTGACGAGGGCTCTCGAACTGGCGCCGGGCGACAAGCAGACGAACCAGCTCCTGGGCGACTGCCACACGCGGCAGGACAAGTTCTCCCTCGCCGTGCCGCGCTGGCGGGCGGCCGGCGAGGACGTCTACGCCCGGTGGTTCGCGGCGGTCCGCGGCGAGCCGTACCAGGTCCACGGCGACATCGGCCGGGTGCCGTGGCGGCAGCTCGACCCGCCGATGGTGGAGGCGTCGGTCAACGGCGGACCGCCGAAGAGCTTCATGTTCTACACCCGCGTCCCCTGGCTGGGCCTTTCCGCCGAAGCGGCCGAGGAAGCGGGGCTGAGCGCCGTCACCAGCCAGAAGATCGAGTACGCGGGCCGCACGATATGGCAGTACTTCGGGGTGCTCGACTCCTTCGCGCTTGGCGGCATCGAACTGCGCAACGTCCCCGTGCAGTGGTCGGACGGCGGTGGCGCGCACGCCCAGCCCAACGACGGCATCGTCGGCACGTGGGTCCTGTACCACTTCCTGACCACCATCGACTACGCGGGCAGGTCGCTGATCCTGCGCCGCCCGACGCCCGAGGCGCGCGCCGACGCCGCCCGGACGGGCGCGAAGCCCCTGCCGTTGTGGCTGGCCCGTGAGCACCTGCTGCACAGCCGCGGCAGCGTCGCCGGCTCCGGGCCACGGGTGGTGGCGCTGGACATCGGCGGCGTCGGCGAACAGGTCGCGGGCATGTCCGCGGAAACGGCCAGGCGGCTGCGGATCCGAATCGACCACGACCGCCCGCTGGAGGCTTTCGCCGGCGGGCAGCCGGTCGTGAGCCACCCCTGCTATCCGCGGACGGTCCGGCTCGGCGACGCCGTCGCCGAGCACGCCTACTGCTACGCGGACTCGGGCGGCGGGACCGGCGGCTTCCGGGCCGCCGAGGCGGGCAAGGGCTCGCCCGGCGACTACGGGTTCGACGTGCTGGCCCACTTCTC
Organism: Actinomadura sediminis; assembly: GCF_042675525.1. NCBI lineage: Bacteria > Bacillati > Actinomycetota > Actinomycetes > Streptosporangiales > Thermomonosporaceae > Actinomadura > Actinomadura sediminis. Next base: position 54,634 of record NZ_JBHTJA010000032.1, on the reverse strand, counting down.
GCACAGCTTCTACAAGCCGTACAACATCACCCTCGACTTCACCGGCATGAACGTCTACATCGCGCGCGGCGAGGCCGCCTGACCGCCGCGACCGCGGACCGGGACGGGCGGCGGCGAGGTCTTCTCGCCACCGCCCGTTACTCCGGTCGTCCGCCGCCAGGGCCGGGGCGGCTCACCGTGGTGGGATCCCCGGACGGTCGTTCAGCCGATGGGCTCCAGGGTCGGCGGGGCGTCGTCGCTGAACTGGGTGCGGTAGAGGTCGGCGTAGCGGCCGCCCGCGGCGAGCAGCTCGTCGTGGGTGCCGCGCTCGACGATCTCGCCGGCCTCGACCACGAGGATCAGGTCGGCGGCGCGGACGGTCGACAGCCGGTGCGCGATCACCACGGCGGTGCGGCCGTCGAGGGCCTCGGCGAGGGCTTCCTGCACGGCGGCCTCGGACGTCGAGTCCAGGTGGGCGGTCGCCTCGTCGAGGATCACGACCCGCTGCCGGGCCAGCAGCAGCCGGGCGATGGTGAGCCGCTGCCGTTCGCCGCCCGACAGCCGGTAGCCGCGCTCTCCGACGATCGTGTCGAGGCCGTCCGGCAGGCTCTCGATCAGCGTGTCGAGCCGGGCGCGGCGCAGGACCTCCCACAGTTCGCCGTCGGTGGCCTCGGGGCGGGCGAGCAGCAGGTTCTCCCGGATCGACTCGTGGAACAGGTGCCCGTCCTGGGTGACCATGCCGAGCGTCCCGCGGATCGCGGCGAACGACAGGTCGCGGACGTCGACGCCGCCGAGCCGGACGGCGCCCGAGTCGACGTCGTACAGGCGCGGCAGGAGCTGCGCGATGGTGGACTTCCCGGCGCCGGACGAGCCGACGAGCGCGACCATCTGCCCCGGTTCGGCCGTGAACGAGATGCCGTGCAGGACCTCCTGGCCGCCACGGGTGTCGAGGGTCGCGACCTCCTCCAGCGACGCGAGGGACACCTTGTCGGGCGACGGGTAGGCGAAGCGGACGTCGTCGAACTCGATCGACACGGGCCCCTCGGGGACGTCCCGCGCGTCGGGCTTCTCGGCGACGAGCGGCTTCAGGTCCAGCACCTCGAAGACCCGCTCGAAGCTGACCAGCGCGCTCATCACCTCGACGCGGGCGCTGGCCAGGGCGGTCAGCGGCGCGTACAGGCGGGTCAGCAGCAGTGCGAGCGCGACGACGGCGCCGGCGTCCAGGTTGTCGCGCAGCGACAGGTAGCCGCCCAGCCCGTAGACGAGCGCGAGCGCCAACGCGGACACCATCGTCAGCGCGGTGATGAACACGTGCTGCACCATCGCGGTGCGGACGCCGATGTCGCGGACGCGGCGGGCCCGTGCGGCGAACTCGGCGGACTCCCGCGCGGGCCGTCCGAACAGCTTGATCAGGGTCGCGCCGGGCGCGGAGAACCGCTCGGTCATCTGGGTGCTCATCGCCGAGTCGTGCGCGACGGCCTCGCGCTCCAGGCGGGCGAGGCGGCTGCCCATGCGGCGGGCGGGCAGCACGAACAGCGGCAGCAGCACCAGCGCGAGCAGGGTGATCTGCCAGGAGATGCCGACCATCACGCCGAACGTCAGCGCGACCATCACCAGGTTGCTGACGACGCCCGACAGGGTGTCGCTGAACGCGCGCTGCGCGCCGATCACGTCGTTGTTGAGGCGGCTGACCAGCGCGCCCGTGCGGGTGCGGGTGAAGAACGCGACCGGCATCCGCTGGACGTGGTCGAACACGGCGGTGCGCAGGTCGAGGATGAGGCCCTCGCCGATGCGGGCCGACAGCCACCGGTTGGCGAGCCCGAGCCCGCCCTCGGCGACCGCCAGCGCGGCGATCATCCCGGCGAGCCACAGCACGGTGGACGTGTCCGCACGGTCGTTGATCGCGTCCACGACCCGCCCGGCGAGCACGGGCGTCGCGACGGCGAGGACCGCGAGGACCACGCTGAGCAGCAGGAACACGGTGATGGTGCGGCGGTGGGGGCGGGCGAACGCGCCGATGCGGCGCAGCGTCGCCCTATTGAAGGGCCTGCGGTCCTGGGCGTTGGCCGCGTGGTGCAGCGACATCCACGCGGTGACTTCCATGTCCATGCGTTATCCCCGTCATCTGAGATGCTCCGTTGGGAACATCATCAGACCTCAAGAAAACTTGAGGTCAAGCTCGGCCGCCGTGCCCAGTGTCGCGCGGGGGTCCGACAATTCGCGGAGGGACGGTTCATGGACGTCGCGAGGCTGCGGGCCGACACACCGGGATGCGCGGAGGTGACGCACCTCAACAACGCCGGGGCCGCGCTGCCGCCGCGTCCGGTGCTCGAGGCGGTGACCGGCCACCTCGCGCTGGAGGCGGCGATCGGCGGTTACGAGGCCGCGGAACGCGAGGCGTCGGCGATCGAGCGCTTCTACGGCGCGGTCGCGGGCCTCGTCGGCGCCCGCCCGGACGAGATCGCGTACGTGGAGAACGCCACCCGCGCCTGGGACATGGCGTTCTACGCGATCCCGTTCGCCCCGGGCGACCGCATCCTGACGACGTCCGGCGAATACTCCAGCAACGCGATCGCCTACCGGCAGGTCGCCGCCGCGAAGGGCGCGCGGGTCGAGGTCGTCCCGGACGGCCCGGACGGCACGATCTCCCTGGAGGCCCTCGACGCCGAACTGGCGAAGGGCGGCGTCCGGCTGGTGTCGCTCAACCACGTCCCCACCCACAACGGGCTGGTGAACCCGGCCGCCGAAGTCGGACGCCGCTGCGCCGAGCACGGCGTCCTCTACCTGCTGGACGCCTGCCAGTCGGTGGGGCAGCTCGCCGTGGACGTCCGCGAGATCGGCTGCGACATGATGTCGGCGACCGGCCGCAAGTTCCTGCGCGGCCCCCGCGGCACCGGGTTCCTGTACGTCCGGCGGGAGATCGTCGCCGCCCTCGAACCGCCGTTCCTGGACCTGCGGGCGGCCGAGTGGCGCGCCCCCGACTACGAGCCCCGCCCGGACGCCCGCCGCTTCGAGACCTGGGAACGGTTCACCGCCGGGCAGCTCGGCCTCGCCGCCGCCGCCGACTACGCGTCCGCGCTCGGCATGGACGAGATCGAGAAGCGGGTCACGTCCCTCGCCGCGACCCTCCGCGGCGAGCTGAGCGCCCGTCCCGGCACGTCCGTCCTGGACCGGGGAACGCACCGGTCGGGGATCGTGACCTTCACCGTGGACGGGCACGAACCCGAAGCGATCAAGCAGGCGGCCCGGGAACGGGGGATCAACGTGAACGTCACCAGCCCCGCCGCCCACGGCTACGCCCCGGACGCCGTCCCCGAGGCCGTCCGGGCGTCCGTCCACTACTACAACACCGAGGAGGAGATCGACCGCCTGCTGGCGGCCCTCCCCTGAACACGGACGCGCCCGGCGGGGGCCTTCCGCCTCCCGCCGGGCGCGCGCCTGGCGACCTCAGGTGTTCGGACGCGCCGCGCTGATGTCGGCGAGCGCCGAAGCGGAGTCCTTCTCCACGGCCAGGTCGCCGATGGACACGATGCCCACCGGCCGGCCGTCCTCCACGACGGGCAGCCGCCGGACCGCCCGCTCGCGCATGATCTGCGCGGCCCTGTCCACCGAGTCGTCCGGGCCGATCGTCGCGGTGGCGCTGCTCGCCAGCCCGCCGATCTTGATCTCCTTCGGGTCGCCGCCGGCGGCGAGCCCCCGTACCACCAGGTCGCGGTCGGTGACGAGGCCCTTCATGTCGTCGCCCTCCGCGACCAGCACGGCGCCGATGTCCTCGTCGCGCATCGCACGGGCCACGGTGACGATGTCGAGCTCCGGCGACACCGACGTCGGCGAACCGGTCATGATGTCGCGAATCTTCCTGGCCATCCCTTTACTCCTCGAACCTCGCGGGTACCCGGGACGATTCGGCCCCTACCCGTGAGAACCGGGCTCACTCATCCCGTCCTGAGCTGGGCGAACAGCTCCTCCGCGCGCTTCCCGTCCACGACCAGCCGATTGGGGTCGGCGGGCGCCCGCACCACCGGCACGGTCTCCAGCCGGACGTCGTCCGCCCCGACCCCGCCCATGCCGTCCGCGAGCTCCAGCAGCCCCCTCGCGTCCAATCCCGGCTCCGTCTCGGCCGCCCCCGCGACCGCCGCCGCGAACCTCGCGAACGTCACCGGGTCCCTCCGCAGCTCCGCGACCCGCGCCGCCAGCGCCGCCAGGAACTTCTGCTGCCGCTCGATCCGCGCCAGATCCGCGCCGTCCCCGAACCCGTACCGGGCCCGCACGTAGGCGAGGGCCTGCCGCCCGTCCAGCCGCTGCCTGCCCGCCGGCAGCGACAGCCCCGCCCTCGGGTCGTCGATCGCCTGCGGGACCGTCACCTCGACACCGCCGAGCGCATCGACGATCCCCCGGAACCCCTCGAACCCGACCGTCACCGAACGGTCGATCCCGACGCCCGTCAGCGCCTCGACCGTCCGCACGGTGCACGCGGCGCCCCCCGCGGAGAACGCCGAGTTGATCAGCGCCCGGCGGCCGCCCCCGCACTCCGGGACGTCCACCAGCAGGTCGCGGGGGAAGCTCACCACGCGGACCGCCCCCCGGCCCTTCGGGACGTGCGCCATCATCAGCGTGTCCGACCGCGCCTCGTCGCCGCCCCGCCCGTCGGATCCGATCAGCAGCACGTTGAACCCGTCCGCCGTCCCCCGCTCCGCCACGGCCGCCTTCCCTCCGTCGCGCAGCAGCACCGGCACCAGCACCGCCGCCGCCGTCACCGCCGCCACCACGCCGAGCAGCGCCCACCGGCCCGGACGCCTCCGCCGCCCGCCGGCCCGCAGCAGCCGCTCCCGTTGCCGCACCAGCGCCGCCGGCGGCTCGTGCTCCAGTTCCCGGCCGAGGCCGCGGATCAGCTCCATGTCGTCCACGGTCACTCCTCCTCGTGCATCGGGTTGGTGTCGCCGAGCGCCGCGCGCACCTTGCGCCGCGCCCGGTGCAGCCGCGACCGGACCGTTCCGACCGGCACGCCCAAGGCGTCCCCGACCTGCTCGTACGTGAAGTCGGCCCACGCCACCAGCAGCAGCACGTCCCGGTCCTTGCGCGGCAGCGCCGCCAGCGCCGCGGCCAGCGCCGGACGCACCGCCGACGCCGTCACCCCCTCCGCGACCCGCTCCGCGGGCCCCTCCGCGGGCCCGTCCACCGGGCTGCGCCGCAGCGCCCGGTATCGTGCCGCCTCCGCCCGGTGGTGCCGCGCGACCAGCTTCGTCGCGATCCCGAACAGCCACGGCCGCGCGTCCGGCCGGGCCAGGTCGTAGCGGTGCCGGGCGCCGAACGCGGCCAGGAACGTGTCCCCCACCACGTCCTCCGCCGCCTGCGGCCCGAGCCGCCGGGACACGTACCGGTAGAGCATCGCGGAGTAGCGATCGAAAAGCGCCGCGAACGATTCCGGCTCGGTGAGCGAAGACTCTATGAGCTCACTGTCGATCATCGGAGCCGCTGGAGGTGCGGTCATCGTGGCAACCATGGCATGTGCGCCGGCCTTCCCGTGCGGGGGCTCTGTCGGGCACGTCTCTCCGCGTCGCCGCAAAGGAGTTCACGGTTCTCGATCACTAATTTGTAACGCGTCCGAACCATCCCGCTCGTCCGGGCATCCTCATCACTGCACGGGGGCATCGGCGATCGGCCGCTCCACCCGCACGCCGGAACACAACTCGAAGAGGAGCGGCTCGTGACCGAGACCCCGGACGCGCCGGAGACCGCCGAACCGGCCGACCGCGCGCCCGCCCGCACGCCCACGGCGGAGTTCCGCGTCCCGGACGTCACGGAGACCCGCGACGACATCGCCGTCCGCCGCCCCGAGGCCGCGACCACCCGGGCCGAGCGCCTCCCCGCACCGCCCGAGGACGGCGACACCAAGGCACCCGACGACCCGGCCGCCGGGGACGACGGGGACGACGGGGCGAGCGCCGCCGACGAGCCGTCCGAGGACGACGACCGTCCGGACGCGTCCGAAGCGCGGGACGACGCGCCACCGGCCGACGACACCCCCGCCGCCGAGACGTCCGACCACGGCGAGACCGACGCCCGCACCAGCGACGGCCGGGCGGCCCCGCATGCGCCGAGCGAGCCCGAGCCGGGCACGCCCGTCCCCGGCGGGGGGACGCCACCGGCATCCGACGCGCCCGCTTCACAGCGCGAGGACACACGGGAGGTACCGGACGACCACGGCGATGAGGCGAACGCGCAGCGCCAGGCCGCGCCGGGCAACCCCGCGCGGCCCGCCTCCGCCCCGTCCGAGGACGACGCGGCCACCGAACATCAAGGAACGCGCCAAACGCAGAGCAAGCCCAGGGAAAGCACCCCCGACACGTCCGAACCCCACGGCGAGACGCCGCCGGGCGACGACCGTCCCGGTGGGACCGCGGCAGACGCGCGACACCAGGCACCCTCGCGCCGAACGGACGAACCGGGGCCGCAGAACGCCGGTCCGGGACGTGCCGAGCCGACGCCGCACGAATCCGGGGAAAGCACCCCCGACGCGTCCGGGTCCCACGGCGAGACGCCGCCGGGGGACGACCGTCCGGGCGGCGATGCGGCGGACGGACGGCAGCAGCAGCGGCCGCGCCGGCCGAGCGCGCCGAGGGGCCCCGCGAACATGCCCGCGCCGCAGGCACCGAGCGATCCCGAACGGCGTGGCCCCCGCGGCGACGCGGCGGGCGCGTGGCAGCAGGCGCCGCGCCGACCGGACGAGGCAGAGGCCGACCAGCGCGCAACCGGCACAGGCGGCCGGACGACAAACGACCCCGGGCACGGCGGCCCCGACACCGCCACACCCCCCGCCCCGAAGCCCCCCGCGCACGACCGCCCCGGCGGCGACAGGGCCGGCACGTGGCGGCAGGCGCCGCCGCGCCGACCGGACGAGGGCGAGCGGCACGCGTCCAGAACAGGCGGCCGGACGGCATCGGACGCCCCCGGCAATGCGACCGCCGCACAACACCAGGCACCACCGCAGGCGCCGAGCGACCCGCAGCACAGCGGCCCCGACACCGCCACACCCCGCACCCCGAAGCCCCCCGCGCACGACCGTCCCGGCGGCGACAGGGCCGGCACGTGGCGGCAGGCGCCGCCGCGCCGACCGGACGAGGGCGAGCGGCACGCGCCGGGTGAGTCCGGGGAGCGTGCCGCCGACGCGGCCGCGCCGCACGGCGAGGCGTCGGCGCGTGGGCGTCCCGGCGAGGGTGCGGTGGGCGTGCGGGAGCCGGGGGTGCCGGAGGCCGGGCGGACGTTCGTGGACGTGCCCGCGCCGGTGGCGTCGCCCCCGTACCGGGGGGACGTGCACGACGGGGAGGGCGGTCTCGTCCGGTTCGTCGGGTTCGAGCCGGTCGGGGACGCGACGCGGCAGGACGTGCCGCGGATCGCGGAGGCGCCGGAGGGCCCGGAGGACGAGCGGGCGGGGCGGCGCGTGTGGCCGTGGGCGCTGGTCGCGGTGCTCGTGGTGGTGATGGCGGTCGTGACGGCGCAGCTGGTGCGGCCGGTGCCGGCGCCGGAGCTGCGGCTGACGATCGCGGCGGAGCACACGTTCCCGGGGGCGGCGCCGCAGTTGCCGTGGCCGGGGTCGGGGCAGTCGGCGGTGTTCGTCGAGGGGCTCGGCATGATGGGGACGTCCGGCGACGCCGTGCCCGCGCCGACGGCGAGCGTCGCGAAGGTGATGACCGCGTACGTGTACCTGCGGGATCATCCGCTGCGGCCGGGCGAGCCGGGGCCGACGCTGGCGGTGTCGCCGGAGGGGGTCGCGGAGATGCCGATGCGCCGGCAGCGGGGCGAGTCGCTGCTGGGGATCACGCAGGGGCAGCGGCTGACGCAGCGGAAGGCCCTCGAGGCACTGATGATCATCTCCGCGAACGATGTGGCGCACGAGCTGGCGAAGTGGGACTCGGGCAGCGTGCAGGCGTTCGTGGCGAAGATGAACGCGGCGGCCCGTGAGCTGGGGATGACGAACACGACGTACACCGACCCCAGCGGCTACGACGCGGGGACGGTGAGCACCGCGGCGGACCAGGTGAAGCTGCTGCGGGCCGCGATGGACGTGCCGGCGTTCGCGGAGATCGTCAACCAGCGGACGTACGTGCCCGCGAACGGCGGGCCCGTTCGGCAGGGCGGGAACTTCCTGCTCGGCCAGTTCGGGGTCGTCGGGGGCAAGACGGGGTTCACGGACGCGGCGGGCGGGAACTTCGTGTTCGCGGCGCGCAAGGACGTGGCGGGGGTCCCGACGCTGATCGTCGGTGCGGTGATGGGGCAGCGGACGGCGAGCGCGGCGGGTGCGGTGTCGGCGGCGGGCGGGCTGGTGCAGGCGGCCGAGGGGGCGTTGACGGCGGCGACGCTCGCTCAGGCGGGGGCCCGGGTCGCGGTGGTCGACGACGGGCTCGGCGGGACGACGCCGGTGCGGGCGGCGGCCGCGGTGACGGTCGTCGGGTGGCCGGGGCTGACCGTGGACGTCGCCGCGCAGGGCGATCCGCCCGCGGAGGCCGCGGCGGGCGAGGAGACGGGCACGCTGACGGCGGGCGCCGCGGAGGTGCCGTTGCGGTTCGGGGACGCCTATGACGGCCCGTCCCTGGTCGATCGGCTGACGAGGCTGGAGTAGCCGGGGCCGTCAGGCGCGGTGGACGGAGAAGCGGGTGAAGAGGGCGGCGAAGGCGGCCCCGTCGGTCTCGACCGTGATTCCGGACAGGCCGGCCGGGAGGGGGTCGGGGTCCACGATGTCGAGGGTCTTGACGCCGTCCACCCAGAACACGAGGCGGACGCCGCGTTCGACCGTCTTGCACAGCGCCTTGAGCTCGTGGCGGGCGCGGTCCTTCGGCCGGACGCGCGCGGAGCCGAGCGACGACGTCTCCGCCTTGCCGTATCGGCTGATCTCCGTCCTGCCGTCGGGCGACAGCATGAAGCCGTAGCCGACGGTGGAGGCCGCGGCGTCGTCGTTGCGGCACGTGACGCCGGCCTGGGAGGCGGCCGGGGCGGCCCCCTGGAAACCGACCCGTGCCGTGATCAGCATGTCCGCGAGGGGCGCGTGCGACGCCTCTATCGTCGACCCGGATCCGGCGGGGTGCCGTACTCGTATCCGGCGGGGACGTAGCGGATCTCCTCGTCCTCCGTCCATGCGCGGCTGCTCGCGGGGAGCGTGGCCTCGTGGACGAAGTCGGTCTCGTGGACGAGGTTCCGGGCCGGGGGCGGGCTGTCGTAAGCGTCGGGCGGGGAGGTGGAGGCGGCCGTGCCCACCCCCGGCGATGAGGACGCGTTGCCCTCTTCGGAGCCCGCCGCCTGCAGGGCGATCACGCCGGCGAGCGCCATCGCGAGGGCCGCCGTGACCGCGACGGCGGCGCCGGCCGCGAGCACGCCCGGGTGCCGCCAGAGGCGCGGCGGCTCCCGCCGCCCCCGGCCGACGGTGGGCGGAGCGGGCGGCGGTCCGGAGGGCGGCCCCGGAGGGCGGACCGGACGGCGGAGCGAACGACGGGACGGCCGCCGGGGCGGGGCGGACGTCGCCGTCCGGGCTGACGAGCAGGTCGATCAGCTCGCGCGCGGTGGGCCGCAGCGCGGGGTCCTTGGCGAGGCAGCGGGCGATGACGGGACGCAGCGCCGGGGGCACGCCGTCGAGCCGCGGCTCCCCGTTGGCGATGCGGTTCATCAGCGCGGCGAAGGTGGGGCCGGATCCGAAGGGCGGCGTCCCGGTGGCCGCGTAGACGACGGTGCCGGCCCAGGCGAAGACGTCGGACCGCTCGGTCGGCGGCCGGCCGTCGATCCATTCGGGCGCGAAGTAGGCCGGGGTGCCGACCATCTGGGTGTTGGTCTCGGCGTCGATGGCGCGCGCGATGCCGAAGTCGACGACGCGGGGGCCGTCCGGGCCGAGGAGGACGTTCGCCGGTTTCAGGTCGCGGTGGACGATCCCGGCGGAGTGGATCGCGGCGAGCGCGCTGGCGGTGTTGACGGCGAGCCGGACGAGCGCGCCGCCGTGCAGCGGGCCGTCCTCCTGCACCCGTTGCGCCAGCGAGGGGCCGTCGATGTACTCGCTGACGACGTAGGGCCGGTCGCCGCGCGTCGACGAGTCGAGCACCGCCGCGGTGCAGAAGGGGGCGACGCGGCGGGCGGACTCCATCTCGCGGAGGAATCGCGTGCGGGCCGCCGGGTCGGACGTCTTGAGGACCTTGACCGCGACGCGCTGCCCCGTCTCGTCCTCGCCGAGGTAGACCACTCCCTGGCCGCCCTCGCCGAGGCGTCCGGCCAGACGGTAGGGCCCGATCGAGGCCGGGTCGTCGGCGCGGAGCGGAGATGCGGCCATGGACATCCTTCCAAGCCCCGCGCGCAAGGCGGATCACGACGAAACTGCTTCCCCGCCCGCATGATGCCACAGCGGTATCGCCCGGTTGGCCCGCTTCCGAACGGCGACCATCCCGGTTCAGGCCGGTTCGTTCTGGTTCAGGCCGATTCGCCCGACCCGCCCGCCGGTCATGCGTACAGCGCCGACAGGTACCTGACCAGCAGGGCCTCCCGGGTGCCGGGCGGCAGGGCGTCGAGGACGGTGTTCACGACGGCCATGCCGCCGGACGGCCCGGCGCCGGCGGACGCGAGCAGTTCGGCGAACTCCGCGTCGGTGAGGGCGTCGAGGTCCAGGCCCGCGATGGCGTCCACGAGCCCGTCCGGGACGGGCGGAGGCCCCGCGGCGCGGGCGGCCTTCGCGGCGGCGGCGAGCGCGTCGAGGAGCGCGCCGGGGTCCGACACCCCGGTGATCGTGAAGTGCAGGTTGGCGGGGATGCCGCGGTAGGAGAGCTGGGGCTGGAAGAACCAGCCGCGGGCGCGGGCCTCGTCGGCGAGGACGAACACGTCGAGTCCGGGGTCGGCGGAGGCGACGGCGACGAGCGGCACGATCGGCGAGCCGAGGACGCGCAGGCCGTCGGGGAGCCCGGCGGCGATGCGCTCGGCCGCGTCCATCGCGCGGACGGCGAGGTCGCGGTAGCCTGCGGCGCCGACGGCGTGGAGGGTGGCCCAGGCGGCGCCGAGGGGGCCCGCGCTCTTGCTCGACTGGACGCCGGAGTTGATGACCGTGTAGCCGGGCCATTCGGCGGACGCGAAGTAGGCGCGGCGGCGCAGGGCCGGGTCGGCGAACAGGACGACGGACGCGCCCTTGGGCGCGTAGCCGTACTTGTGCAGGTCGCACGACAGCGAGGTGACGCCCGGGACGGAGAGGTCGAACGGCGGCACGGGCCGTCCGGCGTCGCGCAGCCACGGCAGGACCCAGCCGCCCACGCAGGCGTCCACGTGGCAGAGGACGCCCGCGGCGGACGCGATCGCGGCGATCTCGGGGATCGGGTCCATGACGCCCTGCGGGTAGGACGGCGCGGACGCGACGACGAGGACGGTGCGCGGGGTGACGGCCGCGGCGATCGCCGAGGGGTCGGCGCGGAACCCGTCGTCCACGGGGACGGGCACGGCTTCGAGGCCGAGGTAGTGCGCCGCCTTGTGGAAGGCGGGGTGCGCGGTGACGGGCAGGACGATCTGCGGTCTCCCCTCGACCGGACGGGCGTCGCGCGCGGCCTTCACCGCGAGCATGATCGACTCGGTGCCGCCGCTGGTGAACACGCCGGTGCCGCCGCCGAGCCGGTCGGCGACGGCGCCGACGACCTCGCGTTCGAGGGCGACGATGCTGGGGAACGCGGTGGGGTCGAGGCAGTTGACCTCGAGCATCTCCCGGTAGGCGGCGGCGGCGAGGTCGTGCACGGCGTCGCGCCCGGTGTCGTAGACGTACGCGGTGACCTTGCCGCCGCGGACGGGCAGGTCGGCGGCGCGGAGGGCGGCGAGCCGGTCGAGCAGTTCGGGGGCGGGGCGGCCGTCCTCAGGGAGCGTCATGCGGGTTCCTTGCGGTGTGGGCGGCGGCGAGCCGCCGGTAGGCGAGCAGCGGCGGGACGCTGAGCAGCAGCAGGGCGGCGGGGACGAGCGTGAACCCGGCGGCGAGGCCGGTGAGCGCGGAGTCCGGCTGGACGACCGGGGTGTCGAAGTCGGACGAGCGGAACGAGCAGGCCGCGAGGATCAGCGCGAACACGCCGGGTCCGAGGGCGAGCGCGCCGGTCTCGGCGGCCGTCCACAGGCCGGTGAACGCGCCGGACTGGGCGTGCCCGGTGCGTCCGGCGTCGGCGTGGACGGTCTCGGGCAGCAGCGCGAGCGGCAGGAACTGGGTGGCCGCGTAGCAGACGCCGACGGCGGCGCCGACCGCGAGCACGGCGGCCGCCGAGGCGACCAGCGGGAACAGGACGGCGACGAGGACGGCGAACGCGACGAGCGCGGCGACGTAGCAGGCGACGGCCCCGTACCGGCGGGCGAGGAGCCGCCACATCGGTACCGCGACCGCGCTCGGCGCGACCATGCAGACGAACATCGCGGACGTGAGCGCGTAGTCGTCGAGCCGGTAGGTCGCGACGTAGGGGGCGCCCGCGAGCATGATCGCGACAGCGAGGGTGTGCAGGACGTACGCGGTGAGCAGCGCGAAGAACGGGCGGTTGCCGCGGGCGGTGCGGAGCGCGGCGCGCAGGCCGAGCGCGTGCGGGCCGGGGCTGGACGGGATCCAGCGGGTGGCGAGGGTGCTGCCGAGCAGGGCGGCGGCCATGACGGCGCCGACGGTGAGCCCCATCAGCGCGTGCCCGGCGCGGCCGCCGCCGGCGGCGTCGGTGATGGCGGGGGCGAGGCCGCCCGCGACGAGGATGCCGACGGTGAGGCAGACGACGCGCCAGGCCATCGCCCGGCCGCGTTCGGCGGGGTCGGCCGAGATCTCGGCGGGCAGCGCCACGTAGGGGACCTGGAAGCAGGCGAAGGCGCTCGCGGCGAGGAGGAACGCGAGGCCCGCCCAGGCGGCGGCGAATCCGGGCGAGTCGACGGGGACGGCGAACATCGCGGCGAACAGGACGGGCAGCGTGCAGGCGCCGGCCGTCAGCAGCCGGGTGCGGCGTCCCGTCCGGACGGCCTCACGGTCGCTGGCGGCGCCCACGACCGGGTTCAGCAGGACGTCCCAGGCTTTCGGCAGGACGAGGACGGCGCCGGCGACGGCCGCGCCGACGCCGAGCACGTCGGTCAGGTAGTAGAGCAGGAGCAGCCCGGGGACGGCCGAGAACACGCCCGTCCCGACCGAGCCGACGCCGTAGCCGAACAGGCGCGCGCGTGTCAGCGGGACGGCGGTCGCCGTCGCCGCCGGGGCGGTCACCGCGCGTCCCCGGGCAGCCCCAGGGCGGACGCGACGAGCCGGTGCAGGTGGGCGCGGAACCGCGCGAGCTCGGCGGCGTCGTCCATGCCGCGGCGGCGGCCGTCCGTGTCGAGGACGCCGCCGCGCGCGAACCCGTGCGTCGCCCAGATGACCGTCCAGACGGCGTACTCGACGTCCACGCCGTCGTCGACGACGTCGCGGACGGCGTCCACGACGAGGTCCATGAGCGGCCGGACGTAGAGGCTCTCGAGGTGGGCGACGTCGGCGGCGTCCGACAGCCACCGGTGCATCCACAGCGCCGGGATCGCCGGGTTCGCCGCGCAGAAGTCGACGTACCGGTCGACGAGCCCGAGCAGCGCGGCCCCGCCGGCGCCTCCGGGCGGGGCGTCCCGGCGGAGGTCGGCGACGGCCGTTTCGAGGGCGGCGCGTTCGGCCTGGTGGGCGCGTTCCATGACGGCCAGGTACAGGTCCCGCTTGCCGCCGACGTGGTAGGCGACCGTGGCGATGTTGAGCCCGGCCGCCTCGGCGATGAGCCGGGTGGAGGTGCCGTCGTAGCCGAGGGCCGCGAACAGCCGGGTGGCGACGTCGAGGATGCGCTCCCGGCCGGAGTCGCTGGTCATGCGCCGACGGTAGCCCCCCGGCCCGCCTTGGTCAATCGCTTGATGGAGAGGGTGCGGTGAGCCAGACGGTCAGCGCCATCTCCATCTCCAGCCGCGCCTCCGGCTCGTACAGGCGCTCGCCGAACAGCTCCTCGAGCTGGTGCAGCCGGTACCGGACGGTCTGCGGGTGGACGTGCAGGCGGGTGGCGACCTCGGTCGCGTTGAACCCGTTCTGCAGGCACGACAGCAGCGTGCGCATCAGCCGCTCGCGGTGCCGGGGCCGGACGGACCGCAGCGGCGCGAGCCGCAGGTCCGCGACCGCGCGGACCAGTTCCTCGTCCTTGAACACCACCAGCGCCGGCATGTGGTCGGCGCAGCGGATCAGCCGGTCGGACGGCAGGATGCCGCGGCGCGCGAGCGGCAGCGCCTCCCGCGCCCAGCGCAGCGACTTCGCGGCGTCCTCGGTGCGGACGGTCGGGCCCATCGCGGCCACCCAGTTGCGCAGCGCCGTCTCCAGCATCCTGCCGCGCCCCGGCCCCTCCGGGTCGGGCACCAGCAGGCACGGTTCGCGGCGGTTCACGTCGGACAGGACGTCCGGCGGCAGCGACGGGTGCGAGAACGGCTGCCGGCCCCGCTCGTACAGGACGACCGCCGCGACCGTGCGCGGCACCCGCCACTGCGCCAGCCGCGCCAGGTCGGCGACCGCCTGGGACGACGCGGGCGGCTCGGCGAGCAGCATGTCGAGCAGCCGGCGGCGGCGGTGCTCCAGCTCGCCCGCCTCCTGCTCGCGGGCCTTGGTGTAGCCCTCGGTGGCCGCGCGGGCGATCTCGTCCAGGAACGCGAAGATCGCCTCGGCGAGCGACGCGAGGGTGTGCCGCGACATGTTGTACTGCTCGGACTCCGCCGCCAGCCGCCGCCACGCGACGCGCGCGCCGAGCCGCATCGACGTCTGCAGGATGTCGAGGCTGCGGCCCTCCCGGGCCTCCGCCCAGCCGATCTCCCGGTAGACGGCCGCGACCTGCTCCCACGAGCTGTTCGGGTCCATGATCAGGTCGACGAACTGGCGCAGCGCGCCCTCCACCGCGAGCCGGACGAGCCGCGCGTACTCCTCGTCCTGCGGGCGGGAGTACTCGGGGATCCCGGCGAGGATCTCCTCGATCATCTCTTCGGCCAGCGCGTCCAGGTGCGGCCGGAAGATCTCCGAAAGCTCGCTGGGCACGCCCGCCCAGGGTTTGAGCGGCGAGCGCTCCTCCAGGGTCGTGGTCACGGTTCCACCTCCCGCCCCCACGGTGTCTAGGGGACGCTCCGGAAGCTACCGATCACACGCGGCGCGGGCTTTACCGTCGGCGACGCAATGCGTCGCGAGGGTTGTCACCCCGATGACAATCGGCCCGGCCGCAGGGCCCCGTTCGGGCGCCCCGATCGGCCCGCGCGCGCTATTCGCCGCCCGTCCCGTCCGCCGCCGCGGGCGGTTGCCCCGCGAGCGCCCCCGCGAGCACGAGCCGTCCCGACGTGCGGACGATCGCCGCGACCTCGTCCGCCGGGCGGTGCAGCGACGCGACGCTGACGAGCGCGGCGAGCAGCACGTGCCCGAGCACGACCTCGACGTCCTCGCGCTGCGGCACCGGGTCGCCGATCGCCGCCGACAGCCGGTCCCGCAGGAACAGGAACACCACGTTGCGGGAGTCGTCGACGCTCGAGTCGTCCGCCGTCACCGCCTGGATGATCGCCGAGGTGAGGGTGACGTTGGCGGCCGCGACGTGCACGATCCGCTCCAGCAGCGCGGTGAGCCGCTCCACCGGCGTGTCCCCGACCGCGAGCGCGTCGATGTCGTCGGTGACCCGGTGCGCCCAGGTCGCGGCGACCTCGGTGAGCAGGTGGTCCTTCGTGGCGAAGTAGCGGTAGACGGTGGCGCGCGCGACGCCCGCGCGGTCCGCGACGTCGTGCATGGTGACGGCCGCGTACCCGCCCTCCACCGCCAGGTTCCACGCCGCGTCGATCAGCCGCTCCCGCCGCGCCTGCTGGTCCTTGGTCAGCGTCCGCGTGACGGTGAACCGCACATCCGCGCTCACAACGCCTCCTCGCCGAGATCGCCCCCATTGTTCCGCAGATCACCCCCTGCCGCGATCACCGGCCTCCGTCCGCGGCGCGAACCGGGGCCCGGGATCGCCCCCACCGGCGGGACCTCGCGATCCGGCGTGCCGGGGACGGCCGCGGCCGGACGGCGCCCCGCGCGCCGCCCGGCCGTCCGGCGTCAGTTCCCGCAGCGGAAGATGCCCCACCTCAGGCGGCCGTGCTCGCCGCCGTCGATCCAGTTCCGCAGGCCGGTCTTCATGTGCTCGAGGTAGTCCGCGCTGATCTTCCGCGAGATCTCCGCCTCGCGCGCCTCGGTCTCCCGCAGCACCCGCCCGTAGTGCGTGACGAGGTGCCGGGTGAGGTCCTCGAACTCGACCGACAGGCCGAGCCGGGCCAGCTCCCGCCGGTAGAAGCCGGGCGAGCCCATCGTGTCGAGATGCAGCCGGTCGAGGATGGGACGCAGCGCGTCGCGCGCGCAGCCGTCGGCCGCCATCGGGTCGGTGAAGACGAACTCGCCGCCCGGCTTGAGGACCCGGACGATCTCCTCCAGCGCCCGGATGCGGTCGCCGCCGTGCAGCAGCGCGTCCTGCGACCACACGACGTGGAAGGCGTTGTCGTTGAACGGCAGTTCCTCGAACGAGCCGTCGACCACGTCGATCAGTTCGTCGAGTCCCTGCTCCTTGTTCGCCGCGCGGTTGCGCGCGTTCTCGACCTCGCTGAGGTTGAGGCACGTGACCTTGCAGCCGTGGGTGCGGGCGAGGTACCGGGCCGAGCCGCCGAACCCGGCGCCGACGTCCAGGACGTGGACGTCCGGGGTCAGGTTCAGGCCCGCCGCCATCCGCTCGACCGTCCGGCCGCTCGCCGCGTCGATCGTGTCGCCGTCCTCGTAGACGCCGACGTGGATGTGCTGCCCGCCCCACACCGAGTGGTAGAACGCGTCGGCGTCGTCGGAGTTGTAGTAGTCCCGCGCGGTGCTGACCGCGGGCGAGTAGGAGCCGCTCACATCATCTTCCCGGTACGTTTTCTCCGCCACGTGAATGAAGAAGTCGGGGTCGGCCTCGTGGTAGGTCTTCTGGAAGTCCCCGAACGTGTCGACCCGCTGGAAGCCGACCTCGCGCATGAGCCGCCGCATGTAGTTCTTCCGCAGCGGGAACATGTTGAGGGCGTACTCGCTCCCGTCCGGGAAGCGGTACCGGAACCGCGCGAGGCCCTCGTCGACGTACTCGGGCTCGGCGGTGACCTCCTCGCCGCAGTAGTAGTACGAGTGCGTGCTGCTGAACCCGTCGTCCAGGATCGAGTCGTAGTTGCGCTGGTCGATGATCAGCACGCCGTCGTGCTTGAGCATGGCGTAGAACTCCGCCAGCGCCTTGCGCCTGTCACGTTCCGAGAACAGGTGCGTGAACGAGTTCCCCAGGCAGATGACGGCGTCGAACTCGCCGTGCACGTCCCGGTTCAGGTAGCGCCAGTCGGCCTGCACCACCTTGAGGACGTACTGGCCGTAGGCGAAGCCGTTCTCGAACGCCTTCCGCAGCATCTCCTGGCTGCCGTCGGCGCTGACCGTGTCGAAGCCCTCCTGCACGAGCCGCACCGAGTGGAACCCGGTGCCCGTGGCGACGTCCAGCACCCGCTTGACGCCCCGTGCCTTCAACTGGTCGATGAAGAAGGTGCCCTCGCTCTCGTAGCGCCTTCTCCAGTCGATGAGTTCGTCCCACTTCTCCACGAAGCCGTGGACGTACTCCTTCTCGTAGTGGTTGGTGTCGCGGACCTCGGTCGGATTGTCGCCGAAATCTTGACGCTGAATCGGTCTGCCTCCCTGTGCGCGGCCCCGATACGACTGTGAGCGACTAGCTGGACACGTACCGTCGTCACGTTCGGCATGCCGACCACCACATTCAGTGACAGCCAGCCACGAACGTGACATTCAGGGCGAACGTTAGCCCTGCGCACAGGTTTCTATAAGGGGGTCCCGAGGTACTTTTCACTAACACGGCGTGTGATCAGCGCAACATCGGCCGATCACCGCGCGGACGCCGGCCGCCCCGCGGCCGGCGTCCGCGCACCCTCCGGGCGTCCTCGGGCGGCCGGCGCTCACCGCGCGGTGAGCCGCACCACCGGGTACTCCCGGTCGCTCTTGGCCTGGTACTTCGCGATGCGCGGCTGCGCGGCGGCGATGACCCGCCACGCCGCCTCGCGTTCGGCGCCCTCCAGCCGCTCCGGCGTCACCGGGACGGCGCCCCGGCCGGCCACTTCGATCGTCGCCCGGTCCGGGTTCGCCATCAGGTTGGCGAACCAGTCCGGGTGCCGGTTCCCGCCGCCCGACGCGACGACGAGCCGCGCGTCCCCGTCGGGGAACCACGCCACCGGCGTCTCCCGGGGCTCCCCGCTGCGCCGCCCCACGGTGTTCAGGATCAGCACGTCCATCCCCATGGTCCGGCCGCGCCCGCGCCGGATCTTGCGGGTCACGCGGGCGTTCGCCTTGTGCTGCATCCACCGCGACACCGCCCCCGGACCGTCGCTCCTGCCTCCCGCCATCGTCCCGCTCCCGCCGCTCGGCTTCTCCTCCATGCCCAGAACGGTAGGCACGGGCCGGTCATGGGCACTTCTCGATTCCTGACCGATCCGACCACGAGACCCCGGACGGCGCGTCCAGCGCGGGGGCCGCAGCCCGCCCGCGCGCCCCCACGGTGCGGCGCGGACCCGCCCGGACGGCGCGCGCATGCCCCCCGTGTCGCAGGGCAGGAATCGGGCCTATGAGCGATGCCGACGCCGTGGAGACGACACGGCGGCCGCTTCCGCCGCGCCCGGACAGCCCGGCGCTGGCCCGGAGGTTCGTGCGCGGCCGTCTGGCCGGGAAGGTCCCCCCGGACACCGTGGACACCGCCGTGCTCGTGATCAGCGAGCTGGTGACGAACGCGGTCCTGCACGCGCGGACCGGGATCCAGGTGGCGGTCCGGGCGGTCGGCGGCGGCGTCCACGCCCGGGTCACCGACCGCGCACCGCATCGCGGGCTCGTGCCGGGGCGCCGCCACCCCTACACCGACACCGGCCGCGGCCTGTACGTGATCGAGCGGCTCACGGACCGGTACGGGGTCGACACCGGCGAACGGGGCAAGACGGTGTGGTTCGAGCTGGGCGACCCCCGCGCCCCCGCGCCCGCCCCGTCCGGCTGGGGGCCTCCCGACCCGCCCGACGGGGCCCGCCGCACCGTGACGCTCGCCGACGTGCCGTGGGAGCTGTGCATGGCCGACCGGCAGCATCGGCACGCGATCCTGCGCGAACTCCTGCTCGCCGCGGCGTCCGGCGACCCCCTCGGAGTCGGCCCGGACGCCCTCCACACCGCCCACGACGCGAACAACATGCTGAGCGCCTGCCTCGCGGCGGCGGACCGGGGCCCCGACGCCGACATCCGCACGGTCGCCCTGTCCGTCCCCGCGGACGCCGCACCGGCGCTCGGCACGCTCCGCGACGTCCTCGACGCCGCCGAGGACGCCACCCGGACGGAGGCCCTGCTGAGCCGTCCCGCCCTCCCCCAGAGCACCGCCCTGCAGAAGTGGCTGCTCGACGAGGTCATCGGCCAGCTCGACGAGGACCGGCCCCCCACCGCGTGGACGGTGGCGTCCCGGGACCCGACCCCGCTGCCCTGGGACGCCGACCAGGTGCGGGAGAGCAGGCTCCCGACCGTCGCCACCGACGACCGGAACCGCATCACCGCCGTGAACGAGGCGGCCGCGGACCTGCTCGGCTGGGACGCCGGCGACCTCGTCGGCCGGCGGCTCACCGTCCTCATCCCCGAGCACCTGCGCGACCGGCACATCGCCGCGTTCACGTCCCTGCTGCTCACCGGCCGGCCCCGCATCCTGGGCCGGCCGGTGCCCCTGCCGGCCCTGCACCGCGACGGCAGCACCGTCCCCGTCCGCCTGCTCATCCAGAGCCAGGAGAAGGACGACGGGCGCACCGTCTTCGTCGCCCACCTCATCCCCCGGACCACCGCGTCCCCGCCCGAGGCCCCGGACGGCGGCGACACCCGGTGGCCGGAGGAACCCCGCGAGCCCGCGAGACGCGCGCGCCGCCCGACCATGGACCTGTCGCCCATCGAACGGCTCTCCCTGCTGACCGACAGCGAGCGGGCGCTGAGCAGCGCCCAGGACCTGGTGCAGGGCCTCCGCCAGGTCGGCCGGATGCTGACCCGGCGGCTGGTGGACTGGTGCGCGGTGGACCTGCTCGACGAGCACGGCGAGGTCGAACGCGTCCTCGTCGTCCACCACGACCCCGCCCTGCCGTCCCCCGCCGCCTACGAGGGCCGCTTCCCCCCGCTCACGCACACCGCGCGCGGCCCGCTCGCGCGGGCGCTGCGCGGCGCGGGCCCGCTCGTCCTCACCGACGCCACCGCCTACGGCGACGGCCCGCTCGACGCCCGGTACGCCGAGCTGTTCGACCGGCTCGGCGCCGGCAAGGCCGTCATCACCCCGCTCCGCGCCCGCCGCGACGTCCTCGGCGCCGTCACCCTCGGCCGCCTCAGCCCCGACCTGCCCACGCAGGCCGAACTGGAGTTCGTCCAGGACCTCGCCCACGGGATCGCCCTCGGCGTGGAGAACGCCCGCCTGTACGACCAGGCCCGCAAGGTCGCCGAACGCCTCCAGCAGTCACTGCTCCCGCCGCTGCCCGCCGCCGAACACCTGGAACTCGCCGCACGCTACGCGCCGTCCACCATCACCGCGCAGGCCGGGGGCGACTGGTACGACGGCTTCGTCCTCCCGAACGGCGACCTCGCCCTCGCCATCGGCGACGTCGCGGGCCACGACATCGACGCCACCGCCACCATGAGCCGGCTCAGCGGCATGCTGCGCGGCGCCGCCGTCGTCTGCCGGGAACCCCCCGAGGAGGTCCTGCACCACCTCGACATCGCGAACCGCCTCCTCGCGGAGGAGGCGACCGCGACCTGCATCTACGCGGTCGTCAAGGGGGCCGGGGCGGACTGCGTGCTCGTCCACTCCTCCGCGGGCCACCCCCCGCCGCTGCTCACCACGCCCGACGGCGCCACCCGCTACCTCGACGGCGGCTCCGGCCTCATGCTCGGTACCGGCGTCGACCTGCCGCGCCCCTCGGCCCGCACCCCGCTGCCCCCGCACTCGACCGTCCTGCTGTACACCGACGGCCTCATCGAACGCCGCGACGAACCCATCGACGCGTCCCTCCAACGGCTCCGCGAGCACGCCGGCGCCCTCGCCCGCGCCCCCCTCGGCGTCTTCTGCGACGAACTCCTCATCCGCCTCGGCGCCGACGGCACCGACGACATCGCCCTCATCGCCCTCCGCCCCACCCCGTAGCCGCCACGGCCCCGGCCTCAGCGGAACGGCCGCTCCCGGCGCCGCCCGGTGAGGAGCGAGCGGCCGAACGCGTAGGCGAACACGGCGGACAGCACCCCCAGAAGCCCGCAGAAGACGTCGACGAGGACGATCGCGACGATCGTGCCTGCCGCACCCGCGGACCGTCCGAACGCCCGGTCCGGCTCCGTGCGCAGCCGGCTCTCGTAGCCGGGGACGAACCGCGCCTTCTCCGTGCGCCCCACCGTGCAGCCGTCCGACACCTCCACGCGAAGGTCCGTGCGGACCGGGCCACCGCCGGCCGGCAGGAACGTGCCGACGCACTGCCGCGCGCTCGTCCGGTGCCCGCTCCCGCGCCTCTCGCCGGTCACCGTCAAGGTGCCCGGCTCCCCCGCCCAGCCGTAGGCCGCACCCACGGACCGTCCGCCGTACCAGGAGATCTCGTAGACGATGCTGAAGAAGAAGTAACCCAGCAGCACGGAGATCACCAGCCCGGCGACCTTCACCCCGCGTTCGATGACACTCTCCTCCTCAGGCCCTCACCATGCGACGTGCCCGAAGGGCACCGGGTTCCGGCGGACCCGGACAGTGGGCGGCACCGGCCCACCCGACCTCACGCACCGATTCACCCCCCGGGCTGCGGGCCGTCCGGCTCGTCCTCGCGCACCGCGCACGAGCTCGTCCACAAAGGGTCTCCGCCGGTGAGGTGCTCCTCATAGAGGGCGACCTTGTGGGCGATGAGGGCGAGGCAGTGGTTCAGCTCGTCGATCTGGGCGATCACGCGGTCTCGGTGGCGCCGCATGAGCGCGAGTCGTTCGGGGGCGGTGGAGTCGCCCTCCCGGACGAGTGCCGCGTAGTCGCGGATCAGCGGCAGGGGCATGCCGGAGGCACGGAGCCGGATGCACAGGTAGAGCCAGTCCAGGTCGTCCTGGGTGTAGACCCGGCGCCCGCCGACGCGGCGCACGGGACCGAGAAAGACCCCCTCCTTCTCGTAGAAACGGAGGGTGTGAACGCTGAGGCCGGTGCGTTCGGCGGCCTCGCCGATGCTGAACGTGCGTCGCGGCATGGCCCGAGCCTACGAACTTGAGCTAGAGCCGACTCTAGGATCTAGCGTCCACCGCATGACCGACACTCCTGTCACCCTCATCACCGGCGGCTCGAGCGGGATCGGGGCGGCCGCCGCGCGCCTGCTGCTGGACCGCGGCCACCGGGTCGCCGTCACCGGACGCGACCGCGCACGGCTCGACCGTTTCGCCGAGACCTGCGCGGACGCGTCCGCGCTGCTGACGTTCGCCGCGGACGCCGCGGACCCCGAGGCGGTCCGGTCGGCGGTCGACGCGACCGTCGCAGAGTTCGGGCGGCTCGACACGGTCGTCGCCAACGCGGGGATCGCCGGCCACGACGGCGTCGTCGACGGTGACCCGTCCCGCTGGCGGGAAATGGTGCTGACGAACGTCCTCGGCCCCGCGCTGCTGATCCGGGCGTCGGTGGAGCACCTGAAGGCGACGCGCGGGCGAATCGTCCTCGTCGGAAGCGTCGCCGGGTTCGTCAACACCCCCGGCAACCTTTACGGCGCCACCAAGTGGGCGGTGACGGGACTCGCCGAGAACACCCGCCGCGCGGTGACCGCCGACGGCGTGGGCGTCACGCTGATCGCGCCGGGACGTGTGGAGACACCCTTCTGGGACGGACTCGGCCGACTGCCCGAAGGTCCTCTCCTGACCGCCGAACAGACCGCCGACTCGATCGTGTGGGCCGTCTCCCAACCACCCGGCGTGGACGTCAACACCGTCGTGGTCCGCCCAGTCGGCCAACCCGTCTGACCCGCTGCCCGCCGGGCCGAGTGGCGACCCGCGCCCGCTCCTCACGCGGCTCGGCGCCGCCCTCTGTACCACCCCGTGAGAAACACCGTGGCCGCTAACGGCCGTTACGGTATGAACCTGCCCGAACCGGGTGCGACGCACCGGCGGGCGTGCGCGGCGGACGGTGAAGGCGGGGTGGCGAGACGGTGGACGGGATCGCCGGAGGCCGGGCGTGGCGACGGGTCCTCGCGGCGGTGATCGGCACGCTGCTCCTGCTCACCGCCTGGCAGGCGGTCGAGGCGTGGCGCGCCGTGCAGGCCCACGGCGACTGGCGGAACAGCCGGGCGTGCTCCGCCGCAGCGGGCCCGGAGTGCCGGGAGACGGTGCCCGCGCGAGTGGCGGGACGCGAGAAGGACGTCCGCCTGCGATCGGTCCACTACCGGCTGCACCTCCGCGTGACCTCGGACGCCGCCGCCGGAGACCGCGAAGGCACCGGCCGCGTGTACCGGGTGCGGGTGCTGGACGACGACGCCTGGGAGCGCGCCGCGCCGGGCGACCGCGCGGAACTCGTGCGCTGGCGCGGTGAGATCCGCGCACTACGGCTGGATCCCGGTGGCCCGCGGCAGGAGATCGTCCAGACCCCGCGCCATCCCTCCCGGCTGCCGGCGTTCCCGACCGGGCTGGCCGTCCTCATCGGCGGTTTCGCCGCGACCCTGGCCTGGCTCATGGTGGCGTACGGCCGCAGGACCGCCGGCGGAGTCCCGCGCGGGATCACCTCCCGGGGAGATGCGACGTGGTATCCCCTGGTGCCGGCGGCCTCGCTGCTGGTCGGCACCGCACTCGCCGGCACCGGCGGCGCCCTCGCGGGCCGGACCAACGGATGGCAGGCTCCCGACCCCCCGCAGATCCTGCTGTACGCGGCCGTGGCGGCAGCCGCGTGCGTCCCCATGCTCACACTGGTGTGGCTATGGCAGCGCAGGACCTTCCGGAAGGCGTACACCTCGCCGCGCACACCGCGGACCGAGCGCACCGTACGGGCGGTGGTGTGGGGCGACGACGACTTCCACCGGCCCGGTTACGACGGCCTCCTCATCGGCCCGGATGGGGTCCTGGCCAGCACCCCCTCCCCCGGTGTCCGGGTCGCCCCGCACCCGCTCCCCCGGGACCTGGCCCTCGACCGCATCCGGGGCCCGCGCCCCGGCGACCACGTCGGCATCGCCGACTCCGTCCAGATCGTGGCGGACTGCCGGACCCCGGACGGCCGCGCCCTCCACATCGGCGCCGACCACACGGACATGCGCTGGATCCACGGCGCCCT
The DNA here is from genome assembly GCF_042675525.1 of Actinomadura sediminis. Taxonomy (NCBI): domain Bacteria; kingdom Bacillati; phylum Actinomycetota; class Actinomycetes; order Streptosporangiales; family Thermomonosporaceae; genus Actinomadura; species Actinomadura sediminis. The sequence goes on along the minus strand of NZ_JBHTJA010000032.1, from coordinate 30,317 downwards.
CCGCGCGGGAGAACGGCACGACCTCTGAACGCCCCGCCCGCCAGTCGGGCGCGGGCCGTCCGCACCGGCGCCGTTCAAGCCACTCCAGTGGCCCGTGTCCCGCAGCCCCGATCGCGTCCTCCAACGCACCCGCCCCCGTCCCGTCACATGCAGACGCCTCAGGACGATCGTTGTGCAGACCTTCGGCACCGGTCGCTGAGCGGCGCTCGAGGCCGCCCCTGGAACCTCTATCATTCCGAGGTGACCGGATTTGACGATCTTGAAGCGTTCGAGGGGCTGGGCGCCTCCGCGCTGCCCGCACGTCAGCAGCGGATCCTGGTCACCATTCGGGACTGGGTGGTCAGGTACGGGTACCCCCCGAGCACGCGCCAGATCGGTGACGCCGTCGGCCTGCGGTCCACGTCGTCGGTCTCACGGCATCTGGCGAGCCTGGAGGAGAAGGGGTTCCTGCGGCGCGGCGCGTCGGTCTCCCGGCCGATCGACGTGCGGGCGTTCCTGCGCGAGGGCCCGGAGGAGAAGCCCGACGAGGCGGTGACCGTCCCCATGGTCGGCCACATCGCCGCGGGCACTCCCATCACGGCCGAAGAGCACGTCGACGACACGCTGTCGCTGCCCCGCGAGCTCACCGGGCGTGGCACCGTGTTCGGCCTGCGGGTGCGCGGTGACTCGATGGTCGACGCCGCGATCTGCGACGGCGACATCGTCGTCGTCCGGCAGCAGCCCGAAGCCCACTCGGGGCAGATCGTCGCGGCGATGCTCGACGGCGAGGCCACCGTCAAGGTGTACCGGCGCCGCGACGGCCGCGTCCTGCTCGAACCGCGCAACCCCCGCTACGACGTCATCGACGGAGACGGCGCCGTCATCCTGGGCATCGTCGTGTCCGTGCTCCGCAGCATCTGACCGTCCGCCGCGACCGGGGCCGACCTCGCGGAGCGGCCGTCGGGGCGGCCCGGGCACAGATTCGAGGGCGGCCGGGGAGCCCGCCGCCGGGATTGGCTTGAAACCGGCGCTCGTCGGCCGAACGACCGCTCACGCGCCGGCGGGCGAGGCGGCGATGCTCGGAGGAACGCCAACGGCACCCCGCATCGATCCGACGAACGGAGCATGTAATGCAGCTGACCAGGCAGGCCATCGTCGGCGCCTTCGCGGTCCCGGCCCTGGCCTTGGGAGCGGGGCTGCTGACCGCCGGCCCCGCCGGCGCCGATTCCACGCGTTGCAAGAGGTTCTACGTCTCCGGCGGCTGGGGGTGCTACCAGTCGAAGGGCGACATCGTCCGGGTTCACGACACCAAGTGGGACGGCAGCGCGGTCCGCGTGGTGTGGCGCACCGCCGACGGCCGCAAGGGCAGGTGCTGGGACCCGGACAGCGAGGGCGACGCGAGGAAGTGCAACTACAACTTCAAGGAGACCTACAAGGGGCGGGACAACCTGATCACGTACCAGGTCCAGGCCGTCGACGGCGGCGAGGTCTGGGACACCAGCGGCTGGCAGGGCGTCTCCACCTGACGCGCCATGGAGGGGGCCGCCGAACGCGGCGGCCCCCTCCGCCGTCCCCCGGCCGCTACGGCCGCACGACCGCGTAAGGAGAACACCCCGCGCACGGTTCGCCACGGCCGTGCCGGGCGGCGGCTGTTCTGGCCGGCCAGACCGTCCATGAGGGAGGTGCGGACACGCGCTGGAGAAGCTGTTCGCGCTGGCGGTGGTGACGCATCAGTACATGGAGCAGGAGCTGACCGACCGCGGGTTGTCGAGGGCGCGAGCGACGGTCCTGTGGAACCTGCGCCACGGCGAGCCCATGACCCAGCGGGCGCCGGCCGAGGCGATCAGCGTGTCGCCGCGCAACGTGACCGGGCTGGTGGACGCGCTGGAGGCCGACGGCTTCGTGGCACGAGCTCCCCACCCAAGCGACCGCCGCGCCACGCTGGTGCCGCTGACCGGCAAGGGCGACGCCGCCATGAACGGTTTGCGCGGCGAATACGACCAGGGCGCTGCCAGGCCGTTCGATGGGGTGGCCACGGCCGACCGCGTGCCCGGCCCGGTCACGGGGATCCTGGTCGCCCGGGTCATGGTCTTACGCGAATCGCAGTACGGGTCCATGATCCCTTCGGGCTGGATATGGCTAACGTCACTCCGCAGGGGCCACCGGACGACCGTCCGGCCCGGTGGCGGCGTGCGGCCAGAGCGCGGACTCGTCCCGTCTCAACCTCGACACCTCCTCCATGCGGTCGCCCGGGATGACGACCTGGGTCACATCGACGGCCTTCTCGTCCTTCGCGCTGTAGCTGATGCGGGCGATCTCCCAGACGGGAAGCTCGGCGGGAATCAGCAGCAGCTTGGTCTCCTGGACGGTCGGCATCCGCACCCGGCGCCGTTCAAGCCACTCCAGTGGCCCGTGTCCCGCGGCCTCGATCGCATCGATCCACGCACCCGGCCCCGTCCCGAACGGCTCCGCGACCTCGGGCACCTCACTGCTGATCCTTGGATGAATCCAGGTCGTCGAGATCTGGAAGGCCGGTTCCCCCTCCGGCCCCGTCACACGCAGACGCCTCATGACCGTCGCGCCGACCGGCACGTTCAGCATGTGGGCGAACCGCGGGTCCTCGATCGGAGCCTCGCCGACCTCGGGCTCGACATGGTGCACCCAAAGTTCGTTCCCCATCGCCGCCGGGAAGCTGTACCCGGCCGCGAACTCCCGCCCGTCCCGCACATGCCGCGTATTCCGCCGAACCACTGCGGTACGCATGATCACCCTGCGCAACTTTTTCTTCTTTCATCGAATCAACCTGATGCCATCATGCTGCCGAATTGGCACGGTTGCATGAGCTCTTGTAAACGCCAGGCAACCCGACCGGCGTCACCAGCAGACCCGTTTCCTCCAGCACCTCCCGCTGCACTGCGGCATTGATGCCTTCGTCCTGCTCAAGGATCCCGCCGGGAGCCTCCCAGCACCCGTTGTCCCGACGCTGCACGAGGAGGGCGCGGCCCCTTTCGTCCACAACGACCCCGGCGGCACTGACCGAGTGACGACGTCCGGCATGGCGCGCCACGTCACCAGAGGTCGAAGGGACGCACCTGGACGCCCTTGCTCAGCCAGGGCTCCGGGGACTCACCGGACGAGAGACGTTCGAGCCAGCGGAGCTGCTCGACGAAGTACGCGTGGGATGACGTTCCCTCACCGAACGCGATGATCGGCCCGTGCGTGCCCCGGCGACCGTGCCCGTACATCATCACGCGCACTACGCCGTCGATCTCCTCCATCGCGAACGAGCATGGGAAGTTGAACAGGAAGAGCCTCAAACGCGGCGCCCGGTCCGAGGCCGCTCGAAGTGGGCGGAGGATTTCCCGGACGTAGCGTTCCGGGTCCTCCATCGCAGCGTCTGCCGGTTCGATGCGGTACCTGTCCTTACGCGAATCGCAGTACGGGTCCATGACGTAGACGTTGACGTCCATCGTCCGCGCCTTCTCCTCCAAAACCGGCAGGACGGCGTCGCTCACATAGAACGACCTGGTCAACCCGAAGAGGTTGACGCGTTCGCGCGCCCCCAAAAGCCGGTCGACGAGATCTCGCTCCGACTCCTCGCTGGTGAACGGGAACGCGTCGATGATCCCTTCGCGCTGGATGTGGCCGACATCGCCGGGACTGTGGTCGGTGCCGAACCCGAGGCGGTCCGGCCTCGTCCGGTACAGGCGGCAGAAGTACTCGATCCGCTCGTCGCTCGGGCGCCGGTCTCCCAACTCCCAGCGGCAGAGCACGGACGCGTCGATGTGCGGCGGCTGCAGGCCGTCAGCCTCGTACAGGGCGTCGAGCCGGGCGGACACCTCGCTGCGGTCGTAGCCGCTCGCCAACCGCCACGCCTCCAACGGTGTGACGTCCGGGAGGCTCCGAACGACCTTCTCGGCGATCGCTTCCGTCGTCAGGCCACGACGGATGCCGTCCAAGCGGATCTCGCCGGCCGCCCGCTCCATCTGTCGACGCCGCTGCGCATTTTCCCTGGTCGTGGCCATACTTCCCTCTTGATTGTCGTTGCACGTCAATCAGATTGACGTGGATTGCCATAGCAGTTGTTGTCACTCAACGGCAATCATCTCGAGTGTAGGCGCCCCGCGAAGCGATGAGAAGGAGACAGCCGTGATGAGCCGCGACCAGCCGACGAACAACCGGAACGCTGAATGAGTACCGGGACAGCGACCTCACGCCCACTGAATTTGACCTGCCTCGCCACGCACACAACTCCTGGATATGTCCGGACGCTCGCGACATTTCGGCTCAACGAGTGGGGGTTGCTCGGGATCGCGGACGACGTGCAGCTCGTCACCAACGCGCTGCGGTGCACGCCGGACCGGGAGATCCGGGTCCGGCTCACGCGAGAGCCCGGCTCGGTACTGCTGGGTGTGTGGGACTCCTCGGACGAGCTGCCGATCGCCAAGCGCACCGCGGAGTCCACGTTGGACGACCTCGTCCCCGATCCGCTGGCCCTTGACGCCGGGCATGGCGCCGGTACCGGCGGCCGAGGGCTGCCGATCGTCGAGGCCCTGTCGACTCGATGCGGCGTGGATCGGACCCGTCCGCACGGCAAGTGGGTGTGGTCACGGATCTCGGCCTGAATCAGCACATCGTCCGATCACCGGAAGGTGGACACCATGGGACGCGTACGTCCGCTGGGCGTTCGTGGGGAGTGGCGCGGGCCGAACTGGACCACGCGTCGAAACCGCGCCGCCGTCGTCCGGCATCTCGATCTGCTCGCGGTCGCGCTGAAGCCGAAGGGCTATCGGTGCATCAAGTTGTACCGAGCCGACCAGTTCCCCGTTCCGCTCTCGCTGTTGTGGGTCTTCGCATGCGGAACGGACAACGCCGTGGGGGTGGCTGTGGGCGTCCGGGCCATACCCGGAAACGCGTGGGGCTACTACGAGGCAACCCGTGGCAGGCACGGCTATCTGTCCCCCTGTGGCGACTCGAAGACGGCGGCCGAGCAGGTCGACTCCATTCTCAAACACCGGATGTTCCCGGGCTCCTGGTGAGCCTCGAATAGGAGGAAGTTCGCGATGAATGACAGTCCTCTGGTCAACCCGGGTGACCGGTTCCCGCTCGGGCTTCCCGGGCATGTCGTGCCGATCAGTCCGGCGACGCCCACGGAGGCCGACCGTCCATGGGGGCTGGACCGGGCGGTGCCGCCTGTTCCCGTCCAGGCCATGGGCAAGCACGGGAAGCCCACCGGCACCAGAAAGGTTCCCCGGGCGACCACGTACACCGACGACAGCGTCACCCGGAAGGACACCGTCACCGAGACGGTGACCGACTGATGTCCAGACCGGTAGTGCTCATGCTCGCCGAGCAGGACGACGCCGAAGCCGTCTACGTCGCTGACGCGTTGGTGCTGCGCGGTGCGCGGGTGGTGTGGTTCGACACCGCGTGGTTCCCCGCTCGTGCGGACATGACCGTCCGTCTCACGAAGAATGGTTGGCGCGGGGAGATCGCCTGCCCTGACGACGCCATCCTGCTGGACGACGTTCTGGCGGTGTACTACCGCCAGTCCCAGCCGTTCTCCTTTCCGGAGACGTTGAGCGAACCGGAGCGGCGGTTCGCGTCCGTGGAGGCTCGGTTCGGGTTCGGCGGGTTGTTCATGTCCCTCCCGACCCGCTGGGTTTCGCACCCGGCGCGGCTGGCCGACGCCGAGTACCGTCCGCTCCAGATGGCGACGGCGGCACGATGCGGGTTCCGCGTCCCGGCGAGCATCATCACGAACCGTCCCGACGACGCCCGTGGCTTCGCTCGTTCGGGTCCGGGCGTCGTGTACAAGGCGACGATGCACAAGCTGATCAGCGAGGACGCGCAGGTCAAGCTGATCTACACGACGCCCGTCACCTCGGACGAGATCGACGATCGGGTCGCCACCACGCTGCACCTCTTCCAGACGAACGTCCGCAAGTCGCATGACGTGCGGGTGGTCGCCACTGGCGACGGGCAAGTGCACGGGATCGCCATCCGCACGGACGATCCGTCCGGACGCCAGGATTTCCGGGTGGCGTACGACTCGCTGACGTACGAGGTCACCGACGTTCCCCGGGACGTGGCCGGCGCGTGCCGCGCCTACCTGCGGGCACTCCGTCTGGAGCTTGGTGTTTTCGACTTCGCCGCTACCGATGACGGTGCATGGTGGTTCCTCGAGTGCGGACCCGGCTCCCAGTGGGCCTGGCTTGAGGACGAGACCGGGGCTCCCATCGCGAACTCGATCGCCGACACGCTACTTGGAGCGGCCGTATGACCAGCGCCCTCGATGGCTGGCGTGTCCACGCCGCCGCCCTCGCCGATCGGCTCGTGCGGCAAGACGTCGTCACGGACTCGGCGTGGCGTGAGGTCGTCGCGTCGGTGCCTCGGCATGCGTTCGTCCCCGCGTTCTACGACGACGCGTCCGAACTCGTCCGCACCGGTGATCCTCGGTGGCTCGATGCCGTCTACAGCGACGACACGCTGGTGACGCAGCGCAAGGAGCATCCCGAGCAGCCCGGGTTCGCGTGGTCCACGAGTTCGACCACGCGGCCGAGCCTGATGCTCCGGATGCTGGAGCTTCTCGTCGTCTCCGACGGCATGACCGTCCTCGAGATCGGCACCGGGACCGGATACAACGCGGCCTTGCTGTCCGAACGGCTCGGGTCGGAGAACGTCACGTCGATCGACATCGACCCGGAGCTGATCGAGGCCGCTCGGGGACGACTGGCCGATGCGGGGTACGTCCCTCGTCTCGCGGCGCGTGACGGCGCGCTGGGATGCCCGGGGCGGGCTCCGTACGACCGGGTCATCGCGACCGTCGCCTTCGAGCGCGTCCCGTATGCGTGGGTCGAGCAGGTTCGTCCGGGCGGGGTCGTCCTGGCCGACGTCCGTCCACGGGGCATGACCTGGGCAGGAGCGCTCGCGCGGCTCACCGTGGGCGGGGACGGGACGGCGAGCGGGCCGCTCGTGAGCTGCACCTGGGGATTCATGTCCGCGCGTCCCGACGTATCACGACCTGGCGCACCGGAGGCGGTCCACATCGACGCGACGTCCGTCCGGAGCAGGACGAGCGAGGTCGGCGCGGACGCGCTGAACACGCCGGGCCTGTCGCTGCTGATCTGGCAGCGGCTACCGGGTATCAACGCCTTTCCCGACACCGACCGCACGCGGATCACGACGCCGGACGGCTCGTGGGCGAGGGCGTCCGCGAGCCGTCCGGCGGACATCGAGTACGGCGGGCCCACGGACATCTGGACACGGGTCGAGGAAGCACACGCCTGGTGGATCGGGCACGGGCGACCCGGTGCCGAGGAGTTCGGGCTCATCGTCGGGCCGGACGGGCAGTGTCTCGAACTTCGGTCGGTGGACGGCCGTAGTTGTGCGCTTGGGGATTTGGGATAGTCGGCGAGTGGTCAAAGTGTGGGTCGTCGTGGCGGTCGGGGCCGTGTTCGGTGCGGTGACTTCGTTGGTGAACGCGTTGTCGAGCCCCTACACCGCCGTGGGCGCGCCGGTCGCCGACACGTTCGTCGGGCCGATGCTGGAGTTCGTGAGCCTGGTCTTGGGCGTCGGGTGGTCGTGGGCGGCGCTCGCCGTGGGGGTCGGGTGGCTCGCGCGGCGGCCTCTGGCCGGGGCTCTCGCTGGGGCGGGGGCTCTGGTCGCGGCCACTGCGGCGTACTACGTGCTCGATCCGGTGCTCCGCGAGGAGCCGTTCGGATTGCACGCGGGCGAGCTGGTGTACTGGGCCGTCGCCAGTGCCGTGTTCGGTCCGCTGCTGGGCGCGCTCGGGAGCCGCATCGGACGGCCCGGGCCCCTCGGGCTTCTCGCGGGGCTGGTCGTCCCCGCGGGTGCGGCCCTGGAGATGCTCGTGTTCCGTGCGCCGCATCCGCTCGTGCCGCTGTCGGCCGCGGAGCAGGTCGCGCGGTGGAGCGTGGTCGCGGCCGCCGTGGCGGTCGCGGGCGTCCTGGTCGTGCGGCGGTTCGCGCGGTTGTGAGCCCGTCCGGGTTCGCCGGACGGGCCACGACGGCGGTCAGGTCGCCAGGGCCCGGCGGCGCTCGGCCCACTCGAGGGAGTGCCGGATGGCGTCCTCAATCGTGTACTCGGGCTTCCAGCGGAGCAGGTCCCACGCCTTGTCCGGACGGACGAACGCGCCGACGACGTCGCCGGGGCGTGCGGGCGCGTCCTCGGCGCGGAACGCGTCGCCGACGACCTCGCGGAAGGCGGTGACGAGTTCGCGGACGGTGGTGCCGCCGCCGGTGCCGAGGTTGATCACCTCGTAGCCGGGGTGGTCGGACAGCGGCGGGACGACCGTGTCGAAGCGGGTCGCGGCCTCGTGGAAGGCGCGGGCGATGTCCCACACGTGGATGTAGTCGCGGACGGCGGTGCCGTCGCGGGTCTCCCAGTCCACGCCCGTGATCTTGAAGGGGACGCCGAGTTCGTAGGATTCGATCATCTTGCCGAGGGCGTGGGTGGGCTTGCTGCTCTGGAGGCCGGAGCGGAGCCGGGGGTCCGCGCCGATGGGGTTGAGGTAGCGGAGCGAGATGACGCGGAGGCCGTGGGCCCGGCAGAGGTCCCCCAGGAGCAGTTCGGCCATCATCTTCGAGCGCGTGTAGGGGTTCTGCGGGTCGAGGGCCGACGTCTCCGAGACCGACAGGTCCGGTTCGGGCCGGTACATGCCCGCGGTCGACGCGAAGATCATCCGGTCGGCGCCGTTGCGGATCAGGTGGCCGGCGAGGTCGAGGGTCTTGGTGAGGTTGACCCGGTAGTAGCGCTGCGGGTCCCGCATGGAGTCGGGGACGACGATGAGCGCCGCGCAGTGCACGGTGGCGATGATGTCGGGGTGCTCGCGGAAGATCGCGTCGACGAGGTCCCCGTCGCCGATGTCGCCCCGGTAGAAGATCTTTCCCTCGGTGAACTCCGGCCGCCCGGTGACGAGGCTGTCGAGCACGACGGGCGTCACCCCGTGTTCGGCGAAGACCGACGCGATCGTGCTGCCGATGAAGCCGGCTCCCCCGGTGATCAGGACTTTCATATGGCGTTCCCCTGAAGCCAGTGCCTGGACACGCACAGAATCCGCAGGGTGACCGAGGCGGTCAACGCCGGTGTCCGAGTCCGGACGGGCGTGAACCGGGGCGGGGCGCCGGGCGTCCGCGCACGGTTCCTGTTCCGGGGCGGCGAAGGTACAGCGTTTGGGGGATCCGGACGGGCGCCGGAGGCGGCATGGTCGTGGGATGCGACCCATCCGCGTCCTCATCGTGGACGATCACACGCTGTTCGCCGAGGCGCTCGCGGCCCGGCTGGGCCGGGAGCCGGATCTGGTGATCCTGCCGATCGCGGCCGACGCCCGGCGGGCGCTGGCGCTGACCGCGACCGAACGCCCGCACGTGGTGGTGCTGGACATGACGCTCGGTGCGGAGAGCGGCCTGGACGTGCTCGACCGGTTGCGGGAGTCGCATCCGGACGTGCGGGTGGTGGTGCTGACGGCGATGAGCGAGCTCGACGTGCTGGTGCAGGCGGTGCGGCGGGGCGCGGTGGGGTGGCTGTCGAAGACGGAGGGCGCGGAGCTGGTGGCGCGGGTGATCCGGTCGGCGGCGCGGCGGGGCGGGTGGATCCCGCCGGACGTGCTGGGCGAGGTGCTGCGCCGGCTGGCGGGCGGGGCCGAGGAGGAGCGGCTGCCGGAGCTGACGCCGCGGGAGCGGGAGGTCCTGCAGTGCATGGTGGACGGCCTGGGCCGTGCGGAGATCGCGGAGCGGCTGGGGCTGTCGGCGAACACGGTGCGGACGCACACGCAGAACCTGCTGGCGAAGCTCGGGATGCATTCGGCGCTGGAGGCGATCACGCTCGCGATGCGGGCGGGGATGCGGCCGCGGGACTGATGCAAACGGCGTAGACCGGGGTCGTCTTTTGGGCGATTTCGCGCGGTTACGACGTTCTTACGCTCGGCCTGACGAGGGCGGAGGGAAGATCGTGGAACTCGACGAGGTCGCCGCGCGGGTGGGTCGCCGTTACTGGGCGCTCCTGCTGGTCCTGACCGTGGTCCCCGTGCTGGTCGTGGGGTACGTGATGAACGGGCGCGAGCCGCCCGCGGTCGCGCAGACCCGGATCGAGGCGAGCGGCAGCGTGACCGACGCGGCCGTCGGGGACGCGGGCGTCAGCATCGTGGTCAGCCAGGTGACGGCGTACGCGACGAGCCGGAACCTGCTGACGGCGGTGCTGAAGGAGCAGAAGATCGACCGGTCGCCGCGGGAGCTGGCGAAGAGGATCGAGGTGACGGGCCTCGGCACGGCGACGATCGTGGAGCTCTCGGTCGAGGACGCCGACCCGGAGACGGCGCGGAAGCTGGCGGACGCGATCGGCGGCGCGGTGGTCGGGCAGATCAACGAGTCGAACCGGGGCGCGCTGAACGAGCGGATCGACGAGATCAACGACCGGGTCCGGGACCTGGAGGAGAAGCTCGCGCCGCTGGCGCGGGAGGCGTCGGGGCCGGTGCCCGACGTGGGCGCGATGAACGAGCGGGAGCGCGTCCAGGCGGAGCTGACGGATCTGCGGTCGAGCCGGGCGGAGCTGACGTCGGAGCTGACGACGGCGGGTTCGGCGTCGGTGGTGCAGCCGGCGGTGATCGCGCCGGAGTCGGACCCGATGGTGATGCTGGCGGCGATCGCGGGGCTGGTCGGGCTGGTGCTGGCGATCCTGGTCGCGGTGACGGCGGAGATGCTGCGGCCGACGGTGCCGGGGCAGCGCCGGGTGGCGCGGCGGCTCGGCGTGCCGCTGCTGGGCCGGACGGATCGCGGGCCCGAGGGGCTGGCGGATCTCGGGCGGCGCACGCGGCTGGCGGCCCGGCGGGCGGGCGTCGCGCAGATCACGCTGGTCGGGGCGCCCGGCCCGCTGCCCGCCGAGCTGGTGTCGACGGTCGCGTCGGCGGTGTACGGGGACGAGACGAAGCTGGTGGAGGCCCGTCCGGACGAGCCGCGGCCGGAGGACGGGGGCGGGGACGGGCCGGCGGTGAACAGCGGCGGGCCCGGCGCGAAGCGGACGAGCACGTCGGTGGTGCGGGCGGGCACCGCGGTGATGGCGACGAAGCCGGGCGACGTCGCGCGGCGGACGCCGGTGCCGTCGCGGGAGCCGTGCCACGTGCACGCGTTCGAGGACGTCGACCCGGCCGCGGCGGCGGCCGCCGGGGTCGTCGTCGTGGTCGGCCCGGTCACCGCGGTGTCGGGGCTGGAGACGGTGCGTGACCTGGTGGCGGCGTCGGGGTGGCCGCTGCTGGGGGTCGTCGGTACCCGGAAGATCAAGAGGTAGGGCTGATGAGTTCCGTTCCCTTCACCGTTCCGTCGCTGGCCGGAGAGGTCTCCGACGCCGTCGTCAAGGTCCTGGACTCGGGGTGGATCACCACGGGTCCGCAGACGAGCCAGTTCGAGCAGGAGTTCGCCGACTACCTGGGCGCGGCGCATGTCGTGGCGGTGGCGTCGTGCACGAGCGGGCTGGAGTTGTCGCTGCGCGCGCTCGGGCTGCCGCCGGGGTCGGCCGTGCTGACGCCGAGCCTCACGTTCTGCGGGGCGATCAACGCGATCCTGCACGCGGGGCACCGTCCGGTGCTGGTGGACGTCGAGGAGGACACGCTCGTCCCGGGTGCGGGGACGGTCGCGGCGGCGGCGGGCCGGGTGGACGCGGCGGCGATGGTCGTGCAGAACCAGGGCGGCTATCCCGTGGACGTCGCGGCGCTCGCCGACGCGGCGGGGCTCGACCGGACGCGGGTCGTCGAGGACGCGGCGCACGGGCCGGGCGCGGCGCGGGACGGGGCGCCGGTGGGTTCCGCGTCGTTCGCGGCGTGCTTCAGCTTCTACGCGACGAAGAACATGCCGATCGGCGAGGGCGGGGCGGTCGCGTCGAGCGACCGGGAGTTCGCCGACCGGGTGCGGGCGATGCGGCTGCACGGGATGTCGAAGGACTCGTGGCGCCGCTACCTGCCGGGCGGGAGCTGGCGCTACGACGTGCGGGCCGTGGGGCTGAAGGCGAACATGACGGACGTCCAGGCGGCGATCGGGCGGGCGCAGCTCGCGGCGCTGCCCGGCTGGCAGCGGCGCCGCGCGGAGATCGTCGCCGCGTACGACGCGGCCCTCGCGGGGCTGCCGGGGCTGACGCTGCCGCAGCGGGACCTCGCCGGGATCACGCACGCGTGGCACCTGTACCAGGTGCGGGTGCCCGACCGGGACGCGGTGAGCGCCGAACTGGAGGAGGCCGGGGTCGCGACGTCCGTCCATTTCATCCCGGCGCACCGGATGACGGCGTACCGGGAGATCCTGGGCGCCGAGGAGTGCGCGTCGGTGCCGGTGACCGAGCGGATCGCCGGGGAGCTGCTGTCGCTGCCGCTGTACCCGGGGCTGACGGCCGACCAGGTGGACCGGGTGGTGTCGGCGCTGACCGGGGCGCTGCGGAGCCGGGGCTGACCGTGCGTCGTTTCCTGCCGCGCCGCCGTCCGGCCCCCGCCGTCCCGGAGCCCGCCGGCCCGATGGCGCTGCTGCTCGGACGGGACGAGGTCGTGCTGGCGGGCCCGCGCGGGCGGCGGCTGGTGCGTGGCCGGCGGGTGCTGGTGACGGGGGCGTGCGGGCCGGTCGGGGCGGCGCTGTGCCGGCGGGTCGGGCGGTACGGCCCGGCGGCGCTGTGCCTGGTCGACACCGACGGCGGGGGGCTGGACCGGCTCGGCCGCGAGTTCGCCGGGCTGCCGGACGGGACGGTGACGGTCGCGCGGGCCGGGGTGCGCGACGCGGCCCGCGTCGACCGGGTGGTCGCGATGGCCCGCCCGGAGCTGCTGTTCCACACGGCCGGGCGGCGGGACCTGGCGGCGGTCGAACGGGACCCGTGCGGGGGCGTCGCGGACAACGTCCTCGGCACCCGGCACGCGGTCGACAGCGCGGTGCGGCACGGGGTGGAGCGGCTGGTGCTGGTGTCGTCGGAGCTGGCCGCCGACCCGACGTCGGTGCTGGGCGCGACGCTGCGGCTCGCGGAGCTGCTGCCGCGCGCGGCGACGGGCGGCCCGACGTGCTTCGCGGCGGTCCGCGTCGGCAGCGTGCTGGACGGCGGCCCGCCGCTGCGGCGGCTGGCCCGGCGGATCTCGGCGGGCGAGGCGGTGACCGTCCCGCATCCGGCGGCGGCGCGGAACCTCATGACGGTGGAGGAGGCGGCGGGGCTGCTGCTGGAGGCGGCGGCGCTCGCGGAGGAGGCGGAGACGTTCGCGCTGGACGTCGGCCGTCCCGTCCCGGTCGTGGACCTGGTGCACCGGTACGCCGAGCAGTTGCGGCTGCCGGAGGTGACGATCCGGTTCAGCGGTCTCGGGCCCGGCGAGAAGCTCGCGGAGAAGGCGTTCGCCGACTCCGAACGCCGGCTCCCGACCGTCCACCCGAAGATCTGGGCGACCCGGCCCGCCCCGCCACCGGCCGGGCTTCCCGCCCTGCTGGACGCCCTGGAGGCCGCGGCGGGCGCGGGCGACGCGCGCCGCGTGCGGCTGCTGCTGCGTCGGCTGCTGCCGGAGTACCGCCCCTCGTCTGCTGTGAGGTGCCCGTGAGCACGGACCGGAAGCTGCGCGTGGCCACGGTGATCACCCGGTTCAACGGGGGCGCCGGGCAGGTCGCGCTGAACGGGATGCTGGCGCTGCCGGACGGCGCCTACGAGCGCGCGATCGTCACCGGCGGCGTCGGCATCGACAGCCGGGCGTCCGGGAGCGGCCGGGGCGGGGTGCTGTACGGGGACGAGGCGGTCGCGAACGCGGCGGCCGGCGACCTGACGCCCCGCGCGCACACGGCCGGGATGGAGATCGTGCAGGTGGGGCCGCTGGTCCCGCAGATCTCGCCGCGCGACGACGTGGCGGCGCTGCGGACGCTCGAGGCGGTGCTGCGCGAGGGCCGCTTCGACGTCGTCCACACGCACAGCGCGAAGGGCGGCGTGATCGGGCGGGTCGCGGCGGCGCGGGCGGGTGTGCCGCGCATCGTCCACACCTGGCACGGGTTCCCGTTCAACGAGTTCCAGTCGTGGGCGCGGCGCCGCACGTATATAGGTCTGGAGCGGATCGCGGCGAAGCGGACGGACGCGTTCCTCGCGATCGGGTCCGAGACGGTGACGACGGCGCTGCGGCTGGGCCTGACGACGCCGGAGCGGGTGCGGCTGTCGTGGCCCGCGGTGGACGTCGCGGCCTACGCGGCGGCGCCGGGCTCGCGGGCGCGGGCGCGGCGGCGGCTCGACCTGCCGCTCGGGGTGAAGGTCGTCGGGTCGGTGGGGCGGCTGACGTTCCAGAAGGGCCCGGAGGTCTTCGCGGAGGCGATCGCGCGGCTGCCGGGCGACGTGTTCGGGCTGTGGGTCGGCGGCGGGCCGATGGCGGACGAGCTGGAGCGGCTGACCGAGCGGCTCGGGATCGGCGAGCGGATGCGCTGGCTCGGGCACCGCGACGACGTCGCGGCGGTGCTGCCCGCGTTCGACGTGCTGGCGATGGCGTCCCGCTGGGAGGGGCTGCCGTGCGTGCTGGTCGAGGCGATCGGCGCGGGGATCCCGCTGGTCGCGACGGCCGTCCCGTCCAACCAGGACCTGGTGCTGGCCGGGGAGACGGGGATGCTGGCCCCGCCGGAGGACCCGGCGGGGCTGGCGGCGGCGGTCACGGTCCTGCTGGACGATCCGGTCGCCGCCGCCCGGATGGCGGCGCGGGCCCGCGACCGGGTCGGCGACTGGTTCTCCCCCGCGCATCTCGGGACCGTGCTGGACGAGACCTACCGAGGGGGCTCGCGGCGGCCATGACCACGATCACCGAACGGCCGCCCGTGCGGGCGGCGCCGGACGGCGGCGGCCCGGCCCCGCTGCGGAACCGGTGGCGGCCGGAGGCGGTGCTGCTGTCCCTCGGGATCGCGTCGCTGCCGATGCTGATGCCGGCGGGGCTGCCGCCCGGGCCCGGCAACACCGGGCTGCCCGACCTCGCCCTCGTCGTCCTGACGGTCGCGACGCTGCTGTGGGCGGGCACCCGGAGGGTGCCGGTGCGGTGGCCGTTCCTGCTGCCGACCCTGCTGACGATCATCGCGGGCGGCGTCGCGGCGTACGTGAACCAGGCCGGTCTGCTCACCCTCGCCAAGGACCTGTTCGTCCTGTTCTGGGGCGTGTGCGTCGCGAACCTCGGCCGCGACCCCCGGCTGCTGCGGGTCGCCCTCCGCGCGTTCACCGGCTTCGGGACGTGCTACGCGATCGTGATGATCGCCGGGTTCGTCCTCGGCGTCGACGCGCTGTCGGGCAAGCAGCCGGACGGCATGCGCGCCATGTTCACGTTCGGCGACGCGAACTACGCGTCGAACTGGTTCATCTGCGTGTTCTTCATCGTGCGGGCCACGCGGACGCCGCGCACCGCCTGGAAGCGGTACGCGGTGCTGGGGGTCCTGCTGGTCGCCGAGCTGCTCACCGGATCCAACGGCGGCCTGCTGTCGCTGCTCGTCGCGCTCGTCCTCGGGCACCTGTTCCGGCTGTTCCGCGAGGGCCGCGCGTACCGGGCGGCGGCCACCGGCTGCCTCGCCGCGGTCGTCGCGGGCGGCGCCGCCGCGGTCGTCACGACCGTCGACATCGAGCCGCTCCTGCACCGGATCAGCGCGGTCCACCCGGTGCTGCGCGACTCGATCGGACGGACGACCGACTCGAGCACCGCGACGCGCGGCACCGTGTTCGCCACGACCGCCGACATGCTCGCCGAGCAGCCGCACCCGTGGGGCATCGGGCCCGGCGAGACCGTGAACGCGATGATGGACCGGCAGGAGACGTACGTCCGCGAGGCGCACAACGACTACATCGCCTCGACGCTCGAACGCGGGTTCCTCGGCGGCGTCGCGCTGATCGCGCTGGTGTTCGCGCTGCTGCTGGCGTGCGCGCGGATCGGGCGGCGCGGCGCGCTGACGGGCGAGTACGCCCGGCTCGTCCCCCGTCCGGAGCTGTTCGGCGCGCTCGTCGCCGTCTTCCTGATCTCCGGGATGTTCTACGAGACGCTGCACTACCGGCATGGGTGGGCGGTCTTCGGGCTGATCGCGGCCCTGCACCTGTTCGGGCGGCGGGAGTCCGCGGACCGTCCGCTCGCCGCGGTCGGGGACGGCCGATGACCGACACCCGCAGGCCCGACCCCGCCGTCCCGCCCGAGCCCGTCCCGCCCGAGCCCGGCCCGGCCGGTCCCGGCCCGGAGGCGGGACGGCTGCGGCGGCGGCTCGTCGCGCTCGTCGCGGGCAACATGGCCGGACGGGTCGGGGCGCTCGCGTCGCTCGGCGTCGCGACGGTGATGGTCGCGCGGATCGGCGGGCCCGCGCTCGTCGGCGCGTTCACGCTCGTCCGGATCCTGCCGGGACTGCTCTGCCAGCTCTCCTCGGCGGGCCTCCCGGGCGCCGCCCCGTACTTCCTCGCGCGCGACGCCGAGGACCAGCGCCGCGTCCGTCCGACACTCGCCGCGCTCACGGTGCTCGGCGCGGTCGCCGCGGGCGCCGGCTGGCTGCTGCTCAGCCCGGCGGTCCACGCGGTGTTCTTCCAGACGTTCGGATTCTGGATCACGCTCGCCGCCGCCGCGCCCGCGTTCACGCAGACGTTCGTGTCGGTCGGCAAGGGCCTGCTGCAGGGCACCGGCGACCAGGCGGGCGCGAGCCTCGCCATCGCCGTCGAGGAGTTCGTGTTCCTGCCGATCTACGGGATCATCCTCATCGGCTGGTACGGGCCGGGCGCGCTGATCACCGGGCTGGTGCTCGCGGACGTCGCCGCCGCCGCGTGGATCGTCCGGCGGCTCGCCCGCGGCGGGTTCTTCGCGGGCTGGGGGCGGCCCGACGCGCGGCTCGGCCGCCGCATCGCCGGATACGGCCTGCGCGGATACGTCGGGCAGCTCATCGACCTGCTCCAGCTCCGGTTCGACATGGCGCTGCTCGGCGCGATCGCCGGGCCGAGCGTCCTCGGCGTCTACACGGTCGCGAGCAAGTTCGCCGAGCTCGTGCAGCTCCCGGGCCTCGCCGTGAACTACGTCCTCTATCCCGACTTCGCCAAGGACGACCGGGCGACCGCCGCGCGGCGCACCGCCCGCCTCGTCCTGCCCGTGCTCGGCGTGTCCGCGCTGGCCGCGCTGCCGCTCGCGCTCGTCGCGGGGACGGCGCTGCCATGGGTCTTCGGCGACGTGTTCGACGACGCGGTGGTCCCCACCCACATCCGCCTCGCGGGCGTCGTCACCTTCGGCGTGACCGGCCTGGTCATGGCCTACCTGTACGGGGTCGGGCGGCCCGGCGCCGCGTCCACCGGGCAGGCGATCGGCCTGGTGGTCGTGGTGGTGCTCGGGGTGCTGCTGATCCCGTCGCACGGAGCCACGGGCGCCGCGATCGCCACGTCCGTCTCCTTCGTCGCCACCACCGCCGCGCTGCTGCTCTGGTTCCGGCACGTCAGGGATCTGGACGCCCGGGACCGGCGGGCGGCCGCAGAGAAGGGGTGATCGCATGTCCGAGGACCGCACCGACCTGCCGAGCAGGCCCGTCGAGCCGTCCGGCGGCGTCGCGCCGTCCCGGCCCCGTCGGGTACTGGACGTCGCCGGCGCCGCCGCCGGGCTGCTGCTGCTCGCCGTCCCGCTGCTGCTGATCTACCTGCTCGTCCGGCTGTCGAGCCGGGGGCCCGGGGTGTTCCGGCAGACCCGCGTCGGCCAGGGCGGGCGCCCGTTCACGATGTACAAGTTCCGGACGATGCGGCAGGGCGTCGGCGGGCTCACGGTGACCGCGACGTGCGACCCGCGGCTGACCCGGATCGGGAAGCTGCTGCGGGAGTGGTCGCTGGACGAGCTGCCGCAGCTCGTGA
Organism: Actinomadura sediminis; assembly: GCF_042675525.1. Classification (NCBI taxonomy): domain Bacteria; kingdom Bacillati; phylum Actinomycetota; class Actinomycetes; order Streptosporangiales; family Thermomonosporaceae; genus Actinomadura; species Actinomadura sediminis. The sequence goes on along the minus strand of NZ_JBHTJA010000032.1, from coordinate 12,506 downwards.
ACGTCCTGCGCGGGCAGATGACGCTGGTCGGGCCGCGCCCGGAGACCTACGACCTCGCCGTGCACTACGACGCGCGCTGCCGGTGGATCTTCGACCACCGGCCGGGGCTGACCGGCCTGTCGGAGGTGCGGTTCCGCGACTTCGACGTGCTGCCGCCCGGTGAGGAGGTCGACCTCGTCAACTACATCCGCGAGATCGTGCCCGCGCGGGTCGCGGTCGATGCGGTCTACCTGCGGGACCCGTCGATGCGGGCGACGTTCCGGGCCCTGTGGGACACCGTCCGGCACGTCCTCGGGTTCACGCCGCCGCCGCTCCGGGTCGGGGCGGACGGCGCCGTCGAGGAGGTCCCGGAGGGCGGGCGGCCGCGCGCGGTGCCCCCGCCGGACGACCGGACGCCTGAGCCGCTCGCGGACCCCGCCCGGCGGCCCGCCGAGCCGTTCGCGGAGCCCGCGGAGGAACCGGGGCCCGCGGCATGACCCGTCCGCCGAAGCAGGGGCCCCGCGGAGCGGAGGCGGCACGAGCGGAGGCGGCACGAGCGGAGGCAGCGGGTCGCTCGGGGCGGTGCGGGCGGTCGCCCCCGCCCTGACCCCGCTCGAACGACCGTTGAACGATCTCGGGGGGAGAACCGGATGGACGTGCGGTACAAGATCGGCGCCGCCGTGGTCGCGGCCGCGGTGGCAACGGCCGGGCTGCTGCTCGGGGCGCGCGCGATGGACCGCTACGAGCCCTACACCGGGCCGCCCGCGACGCCCGGCACACCGCCGGCGGACGCGGACCCGACCCGCCGCATCGCGCTGAACACCGAACCCGCCGACTACCCGCGGCTGCGGGAACTCGGCTACGACCTGGTGGACATCCGCCCGGACCCGTCGCTCGTCGCCGGGATCCCGCACGGCATGCAGGCGATGATGTGGGTCGGCAACTTCCACTGCGGCGACTTCACGCTCGGCTACGACGCGTTCACCCGCGCCGTCCGGACGTACGGGCGCGACCCGCGCGTCTACGGCTGGTACCTGTCGGACGAGCCGAACACGGGCGAGTGCCCGGAGGTCGCCGGGGAGATCGAGCGGCGCGCCGACTTCCTCGAGGAGCACGCGCCCGGGCAGGTGTCCTTTATCTCGCTGACCGACTTCCCGATGGGGCCGGTGACGCCGCGGAAGGTGAACGTCGACATCGTCGGCCTCGACCCGTACCCGTGCCGGGGGGCGGTCGAGCCGAAGCAGAAGTGCGACATCGGAGCGATCGACCGGATGGTCCGGATGGCGGACCGGGCGGGCGTCCCGCGCGGGCGGGTCGCGCCCGTCCTGCAGGCGTTCGGGCAGGAGTGCTCGTCCGGCGACAAGCAGTACTGGCTGCCCACCGAGGACCAGTTCCGCGCGCTGCTGCGCCGCTGGGACCGGCTCGTCCCCGCCCCCGCGCTGGAGATCACCTACACGTGGGGCCGGCAGGAGGAGTGGGCGTGCCCCACGCTCGCGGACGCGTCCGGCGGCGAGCACCCCGACCTGCAGAGCATCGTCAAGGCGCGCAACACGGGCCGCCCGTGAGTCCTACGGAGCGGCCGCGGGGGCGCCGTTGGTGTCCGTCACCGCTCCCTCGGGCGCGTTGCTCGGCAGCGGAACCTCGACGGAGCCGATCGTCACGGCCGCCCATTCCATGAGGCCGATGACGACCACGAGTCCGACGATGAGCAGGCCGAGCCTGGTGCGGTTGAAGCCGCGCACCTTATCACCCCTCAAACGATCACCGATAGCACCACAATAGTGGCAAATCCGGGTCCGGATGCTCACTCCGGTGAGCATCCGGACCCGTCCCTCGACGCGGGCCCCGGGGCGGAAGGGGGCCGGGGGCGCGCGAGCGGGCCGTCAGCCGATCCGGCGGCTGGTCAGGTTCGCGGCGCGGGCGTTGACGCACTCGCCGGTCGCCAGGTCGAACGCGAAGTTGTGCGCGAGGCAGTGCACCCGCCCGTCCCGGACGATCGCGCCGACCGCCAGGTCCTCGCCCGCGTGCGGGCAGTACCGGGGGATGTCGTAGCGGCCGCCGTCCCACTCCACGGTGATCCGCTCGCTCCAGTCGCGTCCCGTCTCGTACGCCTCGACGGCCTGCAGCGCGGGCGCGTTCGCGTGCTTGAGCAGCCCCACGAGGTGGTCGTTGTAGACGTCCGGGTCCCGGTACAGGCTGAGCCGGAACGAGATCAGCAGGTCCTCCCACGCCATCCTGCCCGACAGGACCGCCTCGACCCAGCGGCCCGCCGTCGTGATCCGGTAGTGCGGGCGGACGTCCGCGCCGGCCTCGGCGACCGACACCCCCGCCGGGGACAGGTTCACGTCCCACGTCCCGCCGTTCGGGCCGGTCACCTCGAACCGCACCACCATCGCGATCTGTTCCAGGAAGTAGTCGCTGAGCCCGCCCAGGTACTTGAAGTGGGCGGCGAACCGGTCGAACAGGCCCGGCTCCGGCTCGGGGTTCTCGGCGAACACCCGGGCGACGTACGGGGCGCGGTCGGCCGCGTACCGCTCCAGGTACTCGGCGCGGTCGGCGTCCGCGAACGAGAACTCCGCCGACACCGGGTCCCGGACGATCTCGCCGGTGCCGAGGTCGAGGGAGTCGCCCGGCTTGAAGTGGTCGAACCGCTGCGCCGGCAGGTGCTCGCGCAGCCACACCGTCGCCGCCTCGGGGTCGCAGAACGCGCCGTCCTTCTGGTCCAGGACCCGGTTCAGCGGCGCGACCTCGGCGTCCAGGAAGCAGGGCGGGCCGGCGAACGGGACGGCCAGCTCCGGCGCGGTCTGCCGGACGAGCCGCTGCACCGACCGCAGCTTCGACACCCGCTTGCTCATCGAGATCTCCGCCATCTCGGCGGCCGGGTACTCGTAGCAGATCGGATGCCAGGACGCCCCGGACGCCTGCAGGGCCATGACGTCCAGCCGGTCCCCCGCCATGTGCTTCGCCCGGCGCGCCTGCGCCGCGGTGAGCCGGGCGTCGTTGCCGTGCAGCACCGACCGTCCGTCCACGACGAACAGGAAAGCGGCGTCATGACACATCGGCGATAGTTCCGGAATCACGGTCATCCAGGACCCACGGGAGTCGAGCGGAAATTTCTCCCACGGTGCTATCTCTATTACCGGACGGTCGCCCGCGACCGCCGCCATCCGTTCACGGAACGCCGGTCCCGGGTAGCGCGGAATGAGGATTCGGGTCCGCGCCGGTAGCCGGCCGATGACCCACGGGTCGAAATGATCTAGATGCTCGTGCGAGATCGCGACCCAGTCGGCGTCCAGGAACCGGTCGGCGTCCAAGTGATCGTTTCTCGGATACTGGTGCCAGGCCCCGAGAAACGCCCCGGTCGGCGCGAGCCAGGGGTCCGCGAGCAGGCGGAACGCCCGGGCCTCCAGCGAGACGCCCGCATGTCCGAGAAAAGTGACCGTCGGCATACCGCGACTGTCCCTCCGCCGCCGCCCCGCCGCACCCGGCGTAATGCGCAATACGGCTACGCCGTAGGCATGACGGAAATGTCAGACGAGTAAGCGACAATCCTTCCGAGACGCCGAACCAATGTCCCGCGTTCACCGACAGATGTGCATGACCACTACCGGTCAGCTACAGGACGGTTGCGGCCAAATTACTGGACACCACGCGTACACCGGGTGACCGTCGATACGGTGCTGGTGATAACGGACGGGGGTCCTTCATGAACGACGGGCGGTCGCGGGCGATTCCGCTGGACGCGCCCGCGGGCGCCGCCACGCTCACCGGCGCGCAGGTCCGGGAGTTCGTCTCCCGCTCCGCGCGCCCGCGCGCGGCGTCGTCCGCCGAGGGCGACGCGCTGTGGCGGCGACGCCTGCGGCACGACATCCGGCACGAACTGGGGACGATCATCATGCTGGCCTCGGCCGTCGCCGTGGCCGACGACATCGGCGACGCCAGCCGCGCCCGCGTCGAGCAGCTGCTCGGCGAGACCCGCTGGCTCGACCACCTGCTGCGCCGGCTCGACGGGGACGACGACGACCACCTCCCCGGCCCCGAGCGCGTCCGCGTCGATGAGCTCACCGCCGAGGTCGTCACCGGGATCAAGCTCTCCACCACCCGAGAGGTCTGCTACGACGGCGGCGAGGCGTGGGCCCACATCGACCCGGTCGCCCTGTGGCGCGCCGTCCGCAACGTCCTCGACAACGCGTGCCGCGTCGCCCGGAGCCGCGTCGACGTGCACGTCACGGCCGACCAGCGCCGGGTCACCGTCCAGGTCGACGACGACGGCCCCGGCTTCGGCGCCGCCGGCACCGCGGCCCGCGGGCTGGCGTCCCTCGGCCTCGGCATCGTCCACGACCTCATCTCCGGGTACGGCGGCGGCCTCGAGATCCGCACCTGCGAGATGGGCGGCGCCCGCGTCCGCCTGCTGCTCCCCGCCGCCCCCGACCCGGACGACTGGCGGCCCCACCCGTGAGAGTGCTGATCTGCGACGACCACGCCGTCTTCGCCGACTCGCTGTCGCTCGTCCTCGCCGACGCCGGGCACACCGTCGTGGGCGTGACCTACTCCCCCGCCGACGCGCTGCCGCTGCTGCGCGCCGGCGGGGCCGACATCTGCCTCATCGACCTGCGGTTCCCGACCGGCACCGCGCTCGACTGGATGCCGCGGCTGCGCACCGCCGCGCCGCACACCCGCTTCGTCGTCCTGACCGGCTTCCTCGAACACCCGGTCCTGGACGCGGGCGTCGCGGCGGGCGTCCGCGGCTTCGCGCACAAGGGGCAGCAGGCCGGCGACGTCCTCGACGTGCTGCGCCGCGTCGCCGCGGGCGAGACCGTCGTCGACCAGGGCCTCGGCCGCCCCGGCGCCCGCCCCCGCGGCGACGCCCAACGCGTCGCCCGGTTCCTCACTCCCCGCGAACGGGAGGTCCTCACCCGGCTGGCCCGGGGCGAGTCCACCCAGGCCCTCGCGAAGGCCATGGGCGTCACCCGCAGCACCGCGCGCAGCCACGTCCAGAGCGTCCTGAGCAAACTCGGCGTCCACTCGCAGCGCGAAGCCGTCATCGAGGCCGCCCGCCACGGCCTCGTCAGCGTCGAGACCGGGGAGTGGATCGCGGGCTGAACGCGACCGGGGCCCTCCGGCACTTCCGCGATGCGGTGTCCGTTGGACCCGGCACGCACGCACCGGCGGACGGGAACCCATGACCGACACGACAGACCGACCGACCCGGCTCATCGACCTGGACGCGGGACGGGTGGAGTACCGGCTGGACGAGCGCGGGCCCGCGACCGTCCTGATGCTGCACGGCGGCCACATGCGCGCCGGGATCGCCCTGGGCGAGCGGGTGTTCGCCGACGCCGGGCACACGGTCCTGGCCGTCTCGCGCCCCGGCTACGGCCGCACGCCGCTGTCCACCGGGACGACGCCGGACCGGTTCGCCGACGTGCTGGCCGGCCTGTGCGCGCGGCTCGGCATCGGCTCCCTGGCGGCCGTGGTGGGCCAGTCGGCGGGCGGGCCCACCGCCCTGGCACTGGCCGCGCGCCACCCCGAACTGGTCGAGCGGCTCGTCCTGGAGAGCGCGGTCGGCCCGCTGCCGTGGCCCGCCCGGCGCACCCGGCTCGCCGCCGCCGCGGCCTTCCATCCCCGGACCGAAGCGGCCACCTGGTCGCTGGTCCGCGCGCTCGTCCGCCGCGCCCCCGGTCTCGTCCTCCGGGGGCTGCTGGCCGACCTGAGCGCCCGCCGCCCGGCCGAGGTGCTCGCCGCCCTGGACGGCCCCGCCCGGGCCGCCCTGCTGGGGCTGTTCGGACGCATGCGCTCGGGGTCGGGGTTCGGCAACGACGTGCGCGTCATGTCCGCCCCGGACGGCGCCCGCCGCAGGGCCGCCCAGGCGGCCGGGCTGCGCCGCCCGACCCTGGTGATCGCCTCGCCCGACGACGGGTCGGTGCCGTACGCCCACGCCCGGTCCCTGGCCGACGCCGTCCCGGACGCGCGGCTCGTGGCCAGTGCCGCGCCGAGCCACCTCATCTGGTTCGGCGACGCCTACCGCGACACGGCGACCGCCATCACCGATTTCCTCACCGGGCCCCGCGGCACGGGAGCGGACCGGGTACGCCCGGGGGCGTGACCGTGCTCCACCGGACGCCGCGGCCGCGCACCTGCCGTGGGTCGCGGGTCAGCCGTCGTGGGCGGGGAGCTCCACGGTCACCGTCAGGCCGCCTTCCGCGCGGGGGGAGGCCGTCGCCCGGCCGGCGTGGGCTTCGGCGATGGCGCGCACGATGGACAGGCCGAGCCCGCTGCCGCGGTCGGAACCGAGGCGGTCGCCGTGCAGGCGGCGGAACGGCTCGAAGATGTTCTGGACCTCGTAGGCGGGCACCGGCGGGCCCGTGTTGGCGACCAGCAGCTCGATGCGGTCGTCGCGCCTGCGGGTGGTCGCCCAGAGCTCGCCGCCCGCCCGGTTGTGGCGCAGGCCGTTGTCGACGAGGTTCTGCACCAGGCGTTCGAGCAGGATCGCGTTTCCCGCCGTCGGCGCGCCGTCCAGGAGGCGATGGACCGTGACGTCCTTGGCCGCCGCCTCTTCCTGCGAGCGGTCGAGGGCGTGCTCGACCACGTCCATGAGGTCCAGGGGGCTCCCGTCGAGGACGGTGCGCTCGCCCTCCGCGAGGGCGAGGAGCCCTTCGATCAGCCCGGCGACTACGCGGAGACGGTCCTCTACGACGTGTTCGTCCGGAGTTTCTCCTGGTCGAGGTCCGGCTACCCGCACCCCTGGACGGAGTCCTTCTACCATTTCCCGAGCGCGTCGCGGCCCGACGCCGACTTCCCGCTCATCGGCGGCGGAACGTCGTCCGGCGCCGCCCGCCGCTACGAACACGGACCCGCGGGGACGCGGGTCGTCGAACCGTACGCCGCGCCGCTGCGCTGGTACCAGCGCAACGTCCGCGTGCCCGGTACGGTCCTCGGGCTCGTCACCGCCGCCGGCGCGGCGGGGCTGCTGCGGCGCCGCACAAGGTCCCTCGATGCGGGGCTCCTGTGGACGACCGGATTCGCGCTCCTGGCGATCCCGCCCGCCAGTACGGACTTCGACTACCGCTACCTGCTGCCGGCGACTCCCCTGCTGTGCACGGCCGCCGTCCTGGCATGGCGACCGCGGGCCGGACACGGCGGACCGGGCACGCCCGGACGCACACCCGTGCCGGGCGTCCGGGGGACGCGGTCGGGCCGGGGTTCGGTACGCCCGGGGGCGTAGGCGGGGTGTCTCCCGGCAGGCGACGTGGGGGCGGGGGCGCTGACCTACTGTTCGATACATGAGCACTCAGCCGCACGCGCCGGCGCGGGGGCAGTGGCCGCGGCCGAGGGAGTGGCCGGTGTGGGTCGTCCCCGTGTTCCTGGCGTTCTTCCAGGTCATGGGGTCGCTCGGGGCGCAGCAGGAGCCGCCGGAGGGGCCGCGCAACCACGGTCCGTGGAGCGAGCAGGGGCCGCCTTGGGCGGACGGGTCGATGGACATCGGCAACACGCCGCTCGACCCGCTCGGGCTCGCGCTGCTCGCCGGCGGGCCCGCGCTGCTGCTGTTCCGGCGGCGGTACCCGCTGTTCACGCTGGCGGCGGTCGGCGCGGTGACGGCCGTGTACTTCCTGCGCGCCTACACCTACGGGCCCGCCCCGACGGCGCTGGGCGTCGCGGCGTTCGGCGCGGTCATGGCGGGGCACCGGCTCGCGGCCTGGGCGGGGACCGCGCTCGGGCTGGCCGGGTTCTTCACGCTCACCGCGCTCATCGGCGTCCCGCTCGCGGAGCGCGGTGAGCCCGGCCCGGTGTTCCCGGTGGAGGAACCGACGGCCGGCGGCATGACGATCTTCATCGGGTGGGCGCTCGTGGTGCTGATCGGCGGCGAGCTCGTGCGGATGCGCGCGCAGCGGGCCGCCGAGAGCGCGCGGACGCGCGCGGAGGAGGAGAAGCGGCAGGCGAGCGAGGAGCGGCTGCGGATGGCCCGCGAGCTGCACGACGTGCTGGCCCACAACATCTCGATGATCAACGTGCAGGCGGGGGTCGCGCTGCACCTGATCGACGACGATCCCGGGCAGGCGCGGACGGCGCTCGCGGCGATCAAGGAGGCCAGCAAGGAGGCGCTGACCGAGATGCGGTCGGTGATCGGGGCGCTGCGGGCGCAGGGCGAGACGGCGCCGCGCTCGCCCACGGCCGGGCTCGACCGGCTGGACGAGCTGCTGGCGCGGGCCGCGTCGGCGGGGCTCACCGTCGACTCCGAGGTCACCGGCGAACGCGGGACGCTGCACGCCGGGACGAGCCTGGCCGCGTTCCGGATCGTCCAGGAGGCCCTGACGAACGTGACGCGGCACGCGGGGCCGGGCCCGGTGACGGCGCGGGTCCGCATCGCCTACCGTGAACAGGAGATCGAGGTGCGGGTCGAGGACGACGGCCGCGGGGTGTCGCTGCTGGACGACCGTCCCGCGGGCAGCGGGATCCACGGGATGCGGGAGCGGGCCGCCGCGCTGGGCGGTACGTTCGAGGCGGGCCCGCGGCCCGGCGGCGGGTTCGCCGTCCGCGCCACGCTGCCCCGCGACGCGCCGGACGAGCCGCCCGGGAGGGACGCCCAGTGATCAAGGTGCTGCTGGCCGACGACCAGATCCTCGTCCGCGCCGGGTTCCGGGCGCTGCTGGACGCGCAGCCCGACATCGAGGTCGTCGGCGAGGCGAGCGACGGCGAGGAGGCCGTCGCGCAGGCGAAACGGCTGCGTCCCGACATCATCCTGATGGACATCCGCATGCCCGGTCTCGACGGCCTCGCCGCCACCCGGCGGATCGCCGAGGACGAGCGCCTGGACGGCGTCCGCATCGTCATCCTGACCACGTTCGAGCTCGACGAGTACGTGTTCGAGGCGCTGCGCGGCGGCGCGAGCGGGTTCCTGGTGAAGGACACCGAGCCGGTGGAGCTGATCCACGCCGTGCGGGCCGTGGCGGCGGGCGACGCGCTGCTGTCGCCGAGCGTGACCCGGCGGCTGATCGCCGAGTTCGCGGCGCGGGCCAAGGAACCGGCGCCGTCGCCGCACCTGAACTCCCTCACCGACCGGGAGCGCGAGGTCATGGCCCTCGTCGGGGAGGGCTTGACGAACGAGGAGATCGCCGCCCGTCTCGTCGTCAGTCCCGCGACCGCGAAAACGCACGTCAGCCGCACGATGGTGAAGCTCGGCGCCCGCGACCGGGCGCAACTCGTCGTGTTCGCCTACGAGTCGGGGATCGTCAAGCCGGGCTGGCTGCCGTAAATTTCACTTCTTCGAGATTGGCTGTCGCGCCGCCGTGGCGACATGACAGGGTGGATCGAGCACGATGGGAAGCGGGGGAGCCGGGCGGCGACGCCGTGACCGAGCAAGGGAGTCCGGTGCCGAACGACACGAGGATCCTCGCCGTCGACGACCGCGAGGAGAACCTGACCGCGCTCGCGGCGGTGCTCGACGCGCTGCCCGTCGAGGTCGTGACGGTCACGTCCGGCCCGGCGGCGCTCAAGGAGCTGCTCGACGGCGACTTCGCGCTGATCCTGCTCGACGTCGTGATGCCCGAGATGGACGGCTTCGAGACGGCCGCGCACATCAAGGGCCGGGCCCGCACCCGGGACGTCCCGATCATCTTCCTCACCGCGGCGGGCGACGCCGGTGAGGAGGCGTTCCGCGGCTACTCGGCGGGCGCCGTCGACTTCCTGACCAAGCCGTTCGACCCGTGGCTGCTGCGCGCCAAGGTGTCGGTGTTCATCGAGCTGCACCGCCGCAACCTGGAGCTGCGGCGGCAGGCGGCGCTGCTGCAGCGCACCCTCGGCGATGACGGCGAGGAGACGGCGGCGCGCTGCGACCGCCTGGTCAGGGCCTTGGACGAACGCCTCTCCCGCGTCGAGGACGACGTCGCGCACCTGCGCCCCGACGAGACGGCCGGGGACGTCCCCGACGTGCTCCACGACCTGGCCGACCACGTCGCCGACCTCCGCCTGGCGCTCGACGCCTTCTCCGCCGGCAACTGACCCTGCGTCCCCCTGGCCGCGGGCGCTCCCGCGGGTCGGGTGGTGGTGCGGGCTTACGCTGAGCGCGACCCTCAGTAATCACTTACTGTGACGGGCGGCGCGCGGGACCGGAAGGCCCGCAGGGCGGGCGATTCGCAAGATCACACAGGTCAGGGCCGCTTTTCGGGCGTGACCGAATCCCAGATTCCGGGTTGTCGAAAGTAAGTACTTAGGAGTAACTTGCACTCTACGTCACGCCCGTGACCCCCATCACGCGGTGTGCGCACCCCCGCCGTCGACCCCCGGGAGCAGATCCATGTCCGACTCCGCCGGTGCGCCGCTCGGGCGCGTCCGCTGGAAGCGTTTCGCGGCCGTCGCGGCCCCCGCCGTGATCGGTGCGGGCGCGATGGTGTTCATGACCGCCCAGGGCTCCGTCGCGTCGTCGTTCGCGGTCTCCGGCGGCAGCTTCAAGGTCAGCGCCGACCGCCTCGTGGGCTCCGGGTTCGTGCAGTACGGCGGCGTGGACACCGACGGGAAGGGCGGTGAGCATCCGGTGCAGGTGTCCGCCATCAAGAACGCGAAGATCACGAACATGTGCCAGTCGGTGAAGGTCGGGCCGTTCACGCTGCGGCTGACCGCCGGAACGGACGGCACCCCGGTCGAGGCGACGAACCTGGTGCTGGACGTCGCGCAGCTCGAGGCGGACGCGACGTTCTCCGGCATCGAGATCGGGCGGGACGCGAGCACGCTCGACAAGGGGCCGTCCGGCTCGACGGGCGCGGCCGGGATGTTCGGGCAGCAGGCCGACCGCATCGAGCTGCGGAACGTCCGGCAGACGGCGTGGGCGACGACCGCCGGGACGTTCAAGCTCAGCGACCTGCACATGACCCTCGGCGACGAGTGCTTCTGAGGGCCATGAACTCCCCCGCACCCCACGGGTTCCGCCGCTGGCGGCGGACGCGCCCCTTCTGGGGCGGCCTGCTCGCCGTCGCCGGCGGCGTGGAAATCGTCCTGGTCCCGCTGGCGCCGATGCCGGTCACCGTCCACCAGGGCATGGCCGGGGTGGCGAGCTGGCTGATCGGCGCGCTGCTGGTGACGGCGGGCGCGCTGCTGTGGTTCCAGCCCGCGCAGCGGTCGTTCTTCGGCGTGCTGGCCGTGCTGCTGGCGCTCGCGTCCTTCCTGACCTCGAACTTCGGCGGCTTCTTCGCCGGGCTGCTGCTGGGCGTGCTCGGCGGCGCCCTCGGCTTCGCGTGGTCGCCCGCACCGGAGCCGCCGCCGGCCCGGGACGCGACGGGCGCGTGGGACGTCCCGCGCGGCGGACGGCTCACGGCGCTCGCCGTCCCGCTGGCGCTGCCCGCCTTCCTGGGCGGGCACCTCCTGGCTCCCGGCCCCGCCCCGTCCGCCGCCGCGCCGGACGCGGGCGCGGGGCCGCGCGTCTACCTCGGCGCGGCGACGCTGCGCGCCCGCTCCCTGACGATGACGGGCCTCAGCTACGACGGCGTCGCGCGGCTGCCGTCGTCCGCCGGGACGGTCGAGGCGCTGAAGTTCTCGATGGCGAAGGCCGTGCTGACGGACGTCGACCAGGTCGCCGGGCGCGGCGGCGGCGCGTCCCGCACGACGACCGGGAGCCTGACGCTGAACGGCCGCGTCGTCATGTACACGACGAAGATGTCGGCGAGGCTGCTCGGCGTGCCGGTGACGTTCACGCCCGCGCATCCGCCGCCGCTGACGCCGCCCTACATGGTGATGACGGACGTGGTGTCGGAGCGCCCGTCCGTGCGGGCGGACGGCGCCGCGATCGACGGGCTCGGCATCTCCGCGCGCGCCTGATCCAGCGCGCCCGTCCCCATCTTGCCGCGGATGATGAGCGCGCCGGCGATCACCGCCACGACGACCAGGACCGCCGCGACCGTCACGATGATGATCGTCTTGCGGCGTTCGCGCGCCTTCGGGGTGTTGCGGGACGGCCGCGAGACCGGCGGCGGCGACTGCTGCCGCCAGTCCGACTGCGGCAGGCCCCACGGCGGCGCCGACTGCCGCGGCGACGGCCCAGGAGGCGGCGTCGAGGACGATCGCGGCTGCGGCGCGGACGGGGACGCGGACGGGGACGCGGACGGCGACGCGGACGGCGACGTGGACGGGCGCGGCTGCGGCGTCGACGGGGACGGGCGCTCCGGCGACGGCTGCGGCGGCGGGGGCGCCCACTCGGTCTCCACGAGGGTGCGCGGCTCGCTCCGCCGGTCGTCGCCGACCTCGGTGACGTCGACCTCGGTGACGTCGGCGTCGCGCGGGTCGAGGACCCGCGGGTCCATGACGGTCTCGGCCGCGTCCTCCCGGGTCTCGTCGTCCACCGGCCGGGACGCGGGCCCCGGGCCGGGCCCGGGACCGGGCAGGAAGCCGCCGGACGGCCGGTCGGTCACCGTCTCGTCCGTGAGCGTCCGGGGCGGCGCCGGGACGGACGGGCGCGACGGCGGCCCGCTCTGCGACGGCGGCACGCCCCGCGACCGCGACGGCGGCCCCGCCTGCGCCGGCGGCCCGCCCTGCGACGG